>NZ_JBFBBE010000012.1:0-154034 GCF_040682555.1 Streptomyces sp. NPDC051172 | reverse complement strand
GGCGGGGCGCGTCGCCGTGTTCGTGCTCGCCGACCTCCGAGCCGCTGGGGAGGGGGCGGTGGTGGTGGTGCGGCAGGGTGGCGCGCCCTCCCCTGTGGTGTCACACGTCGGTGTCACACGTCGGGGATGTCCTTCTTGGCACGGATGAGGGTCTCGCGGGTGATGACGACGATGCGTTCGTAGTCGGCGCGGGCGGCGTCCGGGGGCAGATGGGGGTCGAGGGCGGTGGTGGCTTCGGTGCCGATGACAGCGAAGTTGCCATCGGTCAGTTCGAACAGGTCGGGGCAGGTCTCGGAGGAATAGCTGCCTCTTTTGCGGGGTGGATCGCCGAGGCGGCGGGCTATCCGAACAGACATCGATTCGTCAGGCAACTGAGCTTCCCCTCCCGGAGTCACAGCCAACGCCCAGAGCATGACCGGGCCGACCTGCGCTCACACTCACCCGTCGGAGTACAGGTGCGGCATGCGCCCTCAGCCGTGCGCCGGGGGCTCGGGCTCCGGCTCAGGCACGGCGCCCACCACCCACCACTCGTCCGGCTCCTCGGCCAGCTCCTCCATCATCACGTCGACGGCCGCGCCGATCCTCGCCTCGACGGAGTCCTGAGGCAGACTCCGCCGGTGCTCGACGGTCCGGTCCCAGTACTCGGCGAAGACGGAATTGATGCACAACACCCGCAGATGGCCGAGGAGTTCGTCCCAGCCGAGCGCTCCGACCCGGTGGGCGAGCACCAGGGAGCCGTACTGCTGGTTGGCGAAGATCATCTGCCGGCGCCTGTCATCGGAAAGGCCCCCCAGCGTGCTCGACGCCTCGGCCAGCAAGGGGTCGTCCAGCTTGCGGTCGTTCTGGTCCACGATGAGGCGGTAGTGCTGGATGAGGTTGGCCCGGCGGATCTCCTCGGTCATCAGCCCGAGTTGCTGCACCAGTTCCGTCAGCAGCTGCTCCAGACGCCGGCTGCGTCCGCCCCGCGCGAAGGACATCCCCCTCAGCCCCAGTCCCGCCACCACTGCAGAACCGATACTTCGCGCGGCCGCGTTCCACCGTAAAGCCATCTCGAGGAATCCCCCTGGATCAGGTGGCCGTGCACCGGCCGACGATGCACGGACCGGCGCACGGGAGGGCACGACATTCCGCCTCCAGCGTGCCCGGTGCCGTCAGGCGGTGCGGAAGGCGGAGAGGGGGCGCATGGAAGGACGTAGCGCTCCTGCCCGTCCGCGCCCTGACATTCGTGTGCCCGGCGAGCGCCCGCCGCATGCGTCCGGCGCCTGCCGACGGACGCGTCGGCCCTGCTCAGCCCCCGCTCAGCGCTGCCGCTTCGCCGCGTCGTACGCGTCCCGCGCCTGCTGTACGGCGTCCATCCGCCGCTCGGTCCACACCGCCAGCGCCCGCACCTGCTGCGCCGCCTCGCGCCCCAGGTCGGTCAGGGAGTAGTCGACCCTGGGTGGGATCACCGGCTTGGCGTCGCGGTGCACCAGTCCGTCGCGCTCCAGGGTCTGCAGGGTCTGGGTGAGCATCTTCTCGCTGACGCGGCCGATGGCCCGGCGCAGTTCGCTGAAGCGGTACGGGCGCTCCAGGAGTTCGATCAGGACCAGCACGCCCCAGCGGCTGGTGAGGTGTTCCAGGACGAGGCGGTAGGGACACATCGCCTCGCCGGTGTCGTACTTGGCGACGGGTGCCGACCCGACGACGGATTCCGGACTGCTTACTGCCATGCCAGTACCTTACTTCAAAGTGGGTACTTTCCAATAGTTAGCGCCGCCCCTAGGGTTAGTGGCACATCCGCACCCCACAAGGAGATCGCAGATCATGAGCATCGTCGTCACCGGATCCACCGGACACCTCGGCCGTCATGTCGTGGAGCAGCTGCTGGAGAAGGTCCCGGCAGAGCAGATCACCGCCGTCGTACGCGACGAGGCGAAGGGCGCCGATTTCGCCGCGCGCGGGGTGAAGCTCGCGGTCGCCGACTACAACGCGCCCGAGTCCTTCGGCAGCCTCTTCTCGGCCGGCGACAAGGTGCTGCTCATCTCCGGCAACGAGTTCGACAAGGGCCGTGTCGGCCAGCACAAGGTGGTCATCGAGGCCGCGAAGGCCGCCGGTGTCGCGCTGCTCGCCTACACCAGCGCCCCCGGCAGCCTGACGGCCGCGCTCGCCGACGACCACCGCGGCACCGAGGGGGCCCTTCTCGCCTCCGGCGTGCCTTTCACGCTGCTGCGCAACGGCTGGTACCACGAGAACTACACCGAGAACCTGGCCCCCGTGCTGGAGCACAACGCCGTCGTCGCCGCCGCCGGTGACGGCCGGGTCTCCTCCGCCTCGCGCGCCGACTACGCGGCCGCCGCCGTGGCCGTACTGACCGGCGAGGGCCACGAGAACAAGACGTACGAGCTGGGTGGCGACGAGGCGTGGAGTTTCGCCGAGTACGCGGCCGAGCTCAGCAAGCAGACCGGCAAGGAGATCGCCTACAGCCCCGTCTCGGTCGAGGCCCTCACCGGGATCCTGACCGGCGCCGGGCTGCCCGGGCCGCTCGCCGCGATCCTTGCGGGCGTGGACGCCTCCATCGAGAAGGGCGAGCTGGTCGTCTCCACCGGCGATCTGTCGCGCCTGACCGGCCGTCCGACCACGCCGCTCGCCGACGCGATAGCGGTGGCCGTCAAGGGCTGACGCCCCCGGGCGCCCCGGGGCGCAACCCCCGCCTGTCATGACCGTATGGCGATACGGGTATGACAGGCGGGGGTGCTCGGCGTTACCTTCTGCCTGGGACGCGTGCGCGACGAGGTGAGGGGGGCCCGTGACCGGGAAGACGAGGGGCGAGCGGCACATAGGACTGCTGAACGGCTTCGCCGCCTACGGAATGTGGGGTCTCGTCCCCCTCTTCTGGCCCCTGCTGAAGCCCGCCGGCGCGGTCGAGATGCTCGCCCACCGGATGGTCTGGTCCCTTGTCTTCGTGGGCGCCGCGCTCGTCGTGGTGCGGCGCTGGGCCTGGGCGGGCGAGCTGCTGCGGCAGCCGCGCAGGCTGGGGCTCGTCGCGATCGCCGCGGCCGTCATCACCGTCAACTGGGGCGTGTACATCTGGTCCGTGAACAGCGGGCATGTCGTCGAGGCCTCGCTCGGGTACTTCATCAACCCGCTGGTCACCATCGCCATGGGCGTGCTGATCCTCAAGGAACGGCTGCGACCCGTGCAGTGGGTGGCGGTCGGGACCGGCTTCGCCGCGGTGCTCGTGCTCACGGTGGGTTACGGGCAGCCGCCTTGGATCTCGCTCACGCTCGCCTTCTCGTTCGCGACGTACGGGCTGGTGAAGAAGAAGGTCGGGCTCGGCGGGATCGAGTCGCTGGCCGCGGAGACCGTGCTTCAGTTCCTGCCCGCGGTGGGTTATCTGCTGTGGCTGAGCTCGCGGGGCTCGTCTACGTTCACGACGCACGGAGTGGGGCACGGGGCGTTGCTCGCCGCAACCGGGGTGGTGACCGCGTTGCCGCTGGTGTGTTTCGGGGCGGCGGCGATCCGGGTGCCGTTGTCGACGCTGGGGTTGCTGCAGTATCTGGCGCCGGTGTTTCAGTTTCTGCTCGGGGTGCTGTACTTCCATGAGGCGATGCCGGTGGAGCGGTGGGCCGGGTTTGCGTTGGTGTGGGTGGCCTTGTGTTTGCTGACGTGGGATGCCTGGCGCGGGGCGCTGCGCTTGCGGGGCGGGGTCAGCGTGCCGAAGGTTGAGGCGGCGCCGTCCGCTGCCGTGGACGTCTGACCGGGGGCTCTGTCCCCGGGCCCCCCGTATCGGCCTGAACGGCCATGTCCTCGAACGCCGGACGCGCTGAAAGTCAAACGCCGACCGGCGCTGGGAGTTGTCGACCCGGCAGACATCGGTCGCCGAGCCGCATATAAGTGGTCCATGTCTCAGACGCCCGAGCCCACGCCCCCGTCCGGCCCCTCCCCCGTCCACTGGAAGCTGGTCGTCGACGCCGGTGATCCCCATGCGCAGGCCGACTTCTGGGCCGCCGCGTTGCGGTATGAGGTCGAGGACAACAGTGCGTTCGTGGAGCGGCTGCTGGAGCTCGGGGCGCTGCCTGTCGCGGCCACCGTCGAGTTCCATGGGCGGCCCGCTTTCCGGGACCTGATTGCGGTACGGCATCCCGACGATCCGTACGACAAGGAGCGGGGGACGGGGCTCGGGCGGCGGCTGCTGTTCCAGCGGGTGCCGGAGGCCAAGAGCGTCAAGAACCGGCTGCATCTGGATCTGCATCCCGGCGACGGGCGGCGGGACGGCGAGGTCGAGCGGCTGGTGGGGCTGGGGGCGAGTGTGCTGCGGCGGGTGAAGGAGCCCGCCGGGGAGTGGGTGGTGATGGCGGACCCGGAGGGGAACGAGTTCTGCGTGCAGTAGGTCACAGCGGGGAGCCCCCGTGGGCTGGATGTTCCGGCCGCACCGGCTGCAACCTCATCGCCGACTGGCCGGGCGGTAAAGCCGACCAGGTCGTCATGGCGGGCTCCCACCTGGACAGCGCCAGCAGGGGTCCGGGGATCAACAACAACGGCTCCGGCTCGGCCGCCGTTCCGGAGACCGCGCCGACCGTGTCACGGGCCGACCACCACCCCGCCAAGCATCCGCGTTTCGCCTGGTGGGACGCGGAGGAGCGGGGCATCGCCGTCTCCGGCCGCTACGTCGACGGCCTCTCCGCCACACATCGCTCTCGGCGCAGACGGCCAAGTGGGGCGGTGGCTCGGGGAAGGCCTTCGACGCCTGCTACCACCGCTCCTGCGACACGACGTCCGACATCGACGACACCGCTCTGGATCGCAACAACGACGCCATCGCGCATGCTGTGTGGGAGCTGTCCGAGCAGTCGTCCCCGGTCGTCAACCCGGCGTCTGCCGGGTCGGCTTGCGGGCGCGTTCCGTGAGCCGGCCCATGCGGGTGCGGGCCGACTCCAGCCGCTCGATGTCGTCGGCCGCCGGGCCGTCCTCGGCCGTGAGCTCGGTCCACAGGCCGATCAGCTCGTGGCCGAGGTCCAGGCCCTGCTGCGGATCGCGCACGGCACGCCAGGCGGAGGCGGCGCTCTGGATGTTGCCGTAGGCCGCCTCCGCGTCCCCGCCGCGGCGGTGGAGCCGGGCCAGGTCGAGCGAGAGCCGGAACGCGCGGATCGGTTCGCCCGCCAAGTAGGCGATGTACGCGGTGAGTTCACGCAGCCGGAGCACTTCGGTGTGCTCCGGTCCGAGCGCCGCCGACGCCTCCTCGACCGTGGTCTCGGCCAACCCGGCCGCCGTCTCTATCCGCCCCGCCTTCACGGCCTCGTTGATCTGTGCCATCGGCTCCGCGAGGAATGCGGGGGCGGTCGGCGGTTCGTCACCGAGGACGGCTTCGGCCACGGCGTCGAAGCCGCGGGCGGGGGTCGGCTTGGGGTCGGGGTCGAGGGCCGGGTCCGGGGGGACCATGAGGAGGGGGCCGGTCGACGAGCGCCTGGATGCAGGTGCGTCCGCGGATTCCTTGCGGGGTTCGGGTTCCTCGCGGGGTACGGGCGTGTCCTCGGGTTCCGGGTGGTGCTGCGGGACCGCGTCCATCGGCGGGGGCGGGCCGAACTCGCCGGTCGGGGCCGCCACCGTGCCCGGAGCCCTGCCCTGTGCCGGCTGTGGCAGCGCACGCAGCACGAACGTCGGAGAAGTCTCCCGCGCGGGTTCCGCGGGCGCCCGCAGAACGTGCGTCGGCGCGTCGCCCTGGGGCGACGGCTCGGGCTGCCGCGACGGAGTCGCGGGAACAGTCATCCCTACGGGTTCCCCGGTGAAACTGCTGGCCCCGTCCGTGTCCACCTGAAGGTGTACGACGCAGCCGATCCGCTCGTCGTGCACGGTCGCGTGGACGGGGTGGCCGGTGGCGAGCGCGACGCGATGGAGATGGTTGAGGACGGTCTGTTGGATCTCCTCGCCGGCGGCCGCGGTGACCGGCACACCGCCGACCCAGGCACCGACCGCCCCGGCTTCGGGTACGCGGACGTCGATCGGTGCCGCCGCAACGGCCGCCGCGCCCTCGGCGCGCTGCTGTTCCCGCTTCTTCTCGCGGCTGAGTCGAGCCATCGGTTCCCTCACTCGGATGCGTCGGGGAGTCTGCGGACAGCGCGTTCGGGTTCCATGGTGCTCCCTCCCGCCGTCGGGTCTCCGCTCCCCCGGCGTCAAGATCCGTTCGTGCACGTACATTGAGTCTCGCCGGTCGCTGCCGGTTCTCCGGTCACCGTGGCGTCACAGACTCGTCCCAGGAGCTCGCCCCCGTCGTGTGGCCGGCGCCATGAACACCGGTGGGTGTACGAGGGAGGAAGGCGGGCATGCGGACGGACGTGCAGCAGGGACCGGAGATCTGGATCCGCGGCCCGGTCACCGTACCGGAGCCGGGACCGCAGCAGCCCGCCCCGTCCGCCGCCGGCGCCCGGCGCTACTCCTGGGTGGGCACGCACGGCGGCGCGGGCGTGTCCACACTCGCCGCCGTCTACGGCGGTCACGACTGCGGCCGTGCCTGGCCCGGCGCCGAGGACCCGCGGTCCGTCCTGCTCGTCGCCCGTACGCATGCGTCGGGGCTGACGGCCGCCCTGCGCACCCTGGAGGTCTTCCGCCTCGGGGAGGCCCCGCCGGGGCTCGACCTTGACGCCGTCGTGCTGGTCGCGGACGCTCCGGGGCGGCTGCCGCGGCCCCTCGACCGGCAGGTGCGGCTGATCGAGTCGCTCATCGACGTCTACCGCGTGCCCTGGGTGTCCGACTGGCGCCTCGGTGACCTCGGCGGGTCGCCGCCGCGCGAGACGCAGCCACTTGCCCGCCTCACGGGGGCGGCTAGGCGGTGATGTCCTTCGCCGTGAACCGGGCCCATGCCGCCGAGCCGAACACGGCCGCGTACAGGGCCTGGATCTCGAGGTTCTTCACCAGGTCGTCCCAGTAGACCGGGTCACGCATCAGATCGGCGAAGGACAGCCAGTAGTGGGAGAAGAAGTACGGCTGTATCGCGTGGAGCTGGGGTATCTGGTCGAGGATCTGGATGGTGATCAGCAAACCGACGGTCGTCGCCATCGCGGCGATGCCGCTGCCGGTCAGGGTGGAGACGAACAGCCCGAGCGCGGCGACGCCGATGAGGGACACGGCGACGATCAGGGCGATCAGCAGGGCTCTGCCCAGGCCCTCGGTGAAGCTGATCTGTGTGCCGGAGATGGTCGTCAGCTCGCCGAGCGGGAAGAGTATCGCCCCGACGGTGAGCGCCGAGACGGCCACCACGAGGGTGGCGACCAGGCAGAAGGTCATCACCGTCGCGTACTTGGTGAGCAGGAGGCGGGTGCGGCCGGCGGGGGCGACCAGCAGATAGCGCAGGGTGCCCGAGTTCGCCTCGCCGGCGATGGCGTCGCCCGCGATGACGCCGATCGCCATCGGCAGGAAGAACGGGAGCGTCGCGGCCAGCGCGGTGAACACCAGGAACAGGCCGTTGTTGGTGATCTGCGAGATGAAGGCGGGGCCGCCGCCGCGACCGGGGCCGTCCGGGGAACCGCCGCTGGTCTCGATCTTGACTGCGATGCCGACGAGGATCGGCACGGCAGCGAGGACGGCCAGCAGCGCGAGGGTCCGCCAGCGGCGGAACGTGGTGACCAGTTCGCTGCGGAAGAGTCCGAAGGTCCACAAAGGGCTCGGCTGACGCACCTCGGTCACGACCGCTTCAGCCTGCGACATCGAAGCCCTCCCCCGTCAACGCCACGAACGCGTCCTCCAGGGACGCCCGTTCCACGCCGAAGCCGCGGACCCGGACGCCGGCTGTGACCAGCGCGGCGTTCACCTCTGCGAGGTCGCGGTCCGGGGTCTCGGCGGTCACCCGGTCGTCGGTGACGACGATGTCGGCGGCGCCCTGCTCCTTCAGCACACGGGCCGCGTCCCCGGGGTCGGGTGTGGAGACGACCAGCCGGCCGCGCACCCCCGCGGCCAGGTCGGCCACGGCGCCCTGGGTGATCAGACGGCCCTGCGCCATCACCGCGGCATGGGTGCAGACCTGCTCGATCTCGTCGAGGAGGTGGGAGGAGAGAAAGACCGTCGTGCCGTCGGAGGCCAACTCCCTGACCAGCGAACGGATCTCGCGCATGCCCTGCGGGTCGAGCCCGTTGGTCGGCTCGTCGAGGACCAGCAGTCTGCGGGGCTGCAGCAGCGCCGCCGCGAGGCCGAGGCGCTGCTTCATGCCCAGCGAGTACGCCTTCGCCTTCTTGCCGGCCGCCGCGGTCAGGCCCACCCGGTCCAGCGCGGCCGCGACACGGGTACGGCGGGTGCGCGGATCGGCGGTCGGGTCGGCGGCGTCGTAACGCAGCAGGTTGTCGCGTCCGGAGAGGAAGCCGTACAGGGCGGGGCCCTCGATGAGGGCGCCGACGTGCGGGAGCACGGTGCGCGAGGCGCGCGGCATGGGCCGCCCGAGGACGCGCGCCGTACCCGATGTGGGTTCGATCAGGCCCATCAGCATGCGGATGGTGGTGGTCTTGCCCGAGCCGTTGGGACCGAGGAAGCCGAAGACGCTGGCCGCCGGGACGGTCAGATCCAGGCCGTCGACGGCGAGCTGCCCGCCGCGGTAGCGCTTGGTGAGCCCATGGGTGGCGATGACGCTGTCACCCGGCGGCCCGCTCTGCTGCGGCTCCGTGGCGGACTCCTCGTCCATCGGCTTCCTCGATTCGTGCAGGTGCCGCCTCTCGCGCGGCGACTACGTACAGTGACTACGTACGAGCGTCGCGCAAGGTTCCCGGCTGAGCGCTCGACGGCTGTGCCGCGAAGGGCCGTCGACCTTGCGGGGCGCTGCGCTCAGCCCGCGTTCGCCGCCTTGACCAGGGCGTCCTTGCTCACCGCGCCGACGTAGACCTTGCCCTTGTCGGTGATCAGGGCGTTGATCAGGCGGGTCTTGAAGACCGTGCCCGAGCCGAACTTGCCGGAGACCTTGTCGCCGAGCGAGTCGAGGAAGCCACCGAACTGGCCGCCGGCCTTGGAGCCGGACGGGATGCCCTTGCCGCCGGTGTCGAAGGTGGCGATGGAGTTCCAGCCCTTGCCGATGACGTTCAGCCCGTCGGCCCCCTTGCCGAGGTCCTGGCCGGGCTTGCCGTGCAGCTTGCCGGCCTTGTGGTCGCCCTTCGGGCCGCCCTCGAAGTGGCCCTTCGCGTGGTCGCCCTGCTTGTCCTCGGTGACCTTCGCACCCTTGGGCGGGGTGAAGTCGAAGGTCGAGGCGCTGGGCTTGGCGAAGCTGACCTGGGTGAAGCCGGCGTCGATCACGGCGGCGCCGCCGCTCGCCGGGGTCAGGGTGAACTTCAGAGGCAGCCCGGTCTTCGAGTCCACGGCCACGGTGATCTGACCGACCGTCGAACCGGACTGCTTCGGCTTGATGACCAGCCGGTACGCGTCACGGCCCGCGACCTGGGCGGTCCCCTCGACGGTGACCGACGTGGTGGAGTCGACCGACTTCAGAGCGTCCTTGGTGAGGTCCTTGGGCGTGGCGGGGACGTCCTGCTTCTGCTGCTTCTCCGCGTCGGCGGGGGCGGTCGAGTGGTAGACCTCGTTCGACTGGCTGTCGTAGCCCCAGACGTCCTTGCCGTTGTGGATGATGCTGTACTCGGCCGCGTTCTCCAGCAACGACAGCTTCTGCCTGTCCTGGCCGTCGGCCGCGACACGCAGGGTGTGCGTGCCGGTGGCGAGCTCCGTGAGCTTGGAGGTCGGGTCGGCGGACGAGCCGTCGCCCGACTTGCCGGCGCCGGAGGTCAGGCTGCTCTCGAGACCGCCGAGGTTCGGCAGCCCCAGATCCGTGGTGATCTTCACCGTGCCGGACATCTGCTGTACGTCCGACTTGGCGATCTTGTCGATGAGTTGTTGTGCGCTGATCTTCGGCAGATTGGGGTCGCCGGAGTCGGCGAGCGCCGGGACGAGCCCGATGGTCGCCGCCGCCACCCCCACCACCGCGACCGGGACGACGTACCGCGCGGCCTTGCGCCGACCCGCGCGCAGGTCGTCGGCCTCCTCGGCGGTCATGCTGTCGTCGGATTCGTACGGTGCCATGTGTGCACTACCTCCGTCGTCGGCGGCGGCTTGTCCAACCCGTGTGTTTCTGTTGTCCACCCCGAGCCGCCATTCTCACCCGAATCGGTGATCAGTGGTGATTTCCGTGGTTTCCATCTCACCAAATCGGCCAGGAGTAAGCGTCAGCCCCGGGGGCCAACTCCGTGTACATCTGGGGTATGACGCGAGAGGGCGACGCCCGCCCCGACCCGTAGGGGTCGTAGGGGGAGGACGCCGCCCGCCCGAGGTGAGCTCCCGTCAGTTCTGCAGGAAGACGTAGTCCGCCCGGTACGGGACTCCTGCGATCGCGCCGGGCGTGCAGGACCCGGCCGGGGCCACTCCGCCCACGGTGTTGAGCCGCAGGATCTCGGTGGTGTTCGCGAGCAGGCCGTGGCGCTTGCCGGACCGGGTGGCCTTGAGGTCGAGCTCGGGGATGTTGCCGTCGCCGTTCGGCGTCTTGGACAGGACGGCCCCGGTCACCGCACTTCCGTCCGGTGCGACCCACTGCGGTGTACCGGAGTCGGGCGCGACGAAGGAGTGCCGGATGCCGCCGCCGAGCAGGGCGCCGACGTCCCGCTGGGCGAAGGCGTAGCCGCCGCCGGCGGCGGGCTTGCACTCGTAGATCTGCTTGCCCTTGATCACGGACGCCTGGAAGTTGTGCAGGGCGTCACGGAAGTCGAAGGCGGCGACGCTGACCTTGTGGAGCTGGCCGCGGACGGCTCCGCCGGGGAACCCTGTGGTGTGCAGGTTGGCGTAGAACGAACCGGGGTCGGACTTGAGAGCGGCGAGCAGGGCGGCGTCCTTGACCTGGACCGTGCCGGTGACGCTGTGCCGCTTGCTGTGCTTCAGCAGGTCGGTGAAGTCGACCTTGACGCCGCCGTTGGTGCCCTTGGCGCCCTGGTGGATGTGGAGCATGGTCGGTTTGCCGGTGCCGCGCCAGGTCACGGCGACGGACACCTTGTCGTCCTGCACCTTGATGAACTCGAGACCGGCGCCGTCCTGGTCGCCGACGGCCGGGCCGCCCGCCACGGGCACCTCGTCGGCCCCGCGCAGACTGGCAGCCAGAAGGGTTCCCCCGGTGCCGTCGGACACGACACCGGTGGCGTGGGCCGGGATCACCGCGGCGGCGATCCCGCCGGCGGCGGCCACCGCGACAGCTGTGGCCACCAGGCTCTTACGGCGCTTCGAGAACGTCGCATTCATGCCCATGATTCTTTTTTTCTCCCCGTAGACCGGCCGACACCCCCTGCGTCGGCCTTCCGGGTATGACTACGGAAGCGATCTCATTCTGGATTCAGTCCAGATATATGACGTGCATCACATCGCCTGGAGCGCAGCTCAGAGGCCGCTCGGCCGACGGCTCAGCCGGCCCGGTGCACCACGGCGTCGCACATCTCCATCAGCGCGAGCTTGGCATCGCACTCCGGCAGCGGGGCCAGGGCCGCTCGCGCGTCCTCCGCGTACCGCACCGTGTCCCGCCGCGCCTGCTCCAGCGCAGGGTGCGCCCGCAGTCCGGCGAGCGCCTCGGCATGCCGCGCGTCGTCGCTCAGGTCGGAGTCCAGCAGCTCGCACAGGGCGATGTCCTCGGCAAGACCCAGCCGGGCCGCCCGCTCCCGCAGCCGCAGCACCGGAAGCGTGGGGACTCCCTCGCGCAGGTCGGTGCCCGGGGTCTTGCCGGACTCGCGCGACTCGGAGGCGATGTCCAGTACGTCGTCCGCCAGCTGGAAGGCGACTCCCAGCCGCTCCCCGTACTGCGTCAGCACGTCCACGACCGTCTCGTCGGCGCCCGACATCATCGCCCCGAAGCGGCACGACACGGCCACCAGCGAGCCCGTCTTGCCGCCGAGGACGTCCAGGTAGTGGTCGACCGGGTCCCGTCCGTCCTGCGGCCCCGCCGTCTCCAGGATCTGCCCGGTGACCAGGCGCTCGAACGCCTCGGCCTGCACCCGGACCGCCTCGGGCCCGAGGTCGGCGAGGATGTGCGAGGCGCGCGCGAACAGGAAGTCGCCGGTGAGGACCGCCACCGAGTTGCCCCAGCGGGCGTTGGCGCTGTCGACGCCACGCCGCACGGCGGCCTCGTCCATCACGTCGTCGTGGTACAGCGTCGCCAGATGGGTCAGCTCCACCACCACGGCCGACGGCACGACCCCCGGCGCATACGGGTCACCGAACTGGGCGGCGAGCATCACGAGCAGCGGGCGGAACCGCTTCCCGCCCGCCCGCACCAGGTGCTGGGCGGCCTCCGTGATGAAGGGCACCTCACTCTTGGTGGCTTCGAGCAAACCTTCCTCGACGGCCGCCAATCCGGCCTGGACATCGGCTTCCAGAGCCTGGTCCCGCACGCTCAGCCCGAACGGCCCGACGACGGTCACGAGGGGTCTCCTGTCTGCTGGTGTCTACTGGCGGTTACACGGTTTGTCGATAGGTCGCTGACATCACTCAAGTCAGCGTATCCGGTCACCTTTCGATCACCGATGCCACCCACCCGTCCAGCCCGGGCGGTATCGGATCACGGCCGGTATGTTTTTGATCAACTGATAAGAACGGATATCTACCGACTTGTCTATCGGGGTGTCGGCCGACCCGCCTCTCGGCGTGCCCCCCGGCGCGTCCGTACGAGTCGGCACGCCCGATCGCCCCTCCCTCACGAAACGACTCACGAGGACCTCCGGATCCCGGCGCGGGGTGCTCGACGGGCGACCGCCATGACAACGACGTGCACCACACGCCAGGTTCCGTTTTCGCCCCCCAATGAGGCGATGAGCTGCTGGTTGACCACTAGTTGGGGCCATTGCCCCTTTTTGCCGTTCTTGCGGATGCCGGTGACTTGACTCACACGGCGGTGCGGGCCGACGAGCGCCACCCTCTCACCGCTTCCCCTTCCCCGTACGCGAGTTGAACCTTGGCAACCGCAAAGGATCAAGTGCCCCATAAGCCTCAGACCAAGGTCAAGAGGCGTGATCTGTGAACTCGACACTTGTTCCCGTCATGTGCTCTCGCATACGTTCCCGGCCTGTCGGGTGGACGCCGAATCCTGCCGCCGCCCGGGAACAACCATCGACCAACTGACTCGCACGGCAGGAGCGGGGGAACCAGGTAGGCCGCCGGGCCGGGCATCGTCCCTGACCGGCTAGGGGTGAAGTCGCGCTGCCGTACGGCTGCGCGGCCGGGCATCTCCCCGCCCGAACCCGACAGCTCACCTCGCAGGCGCCGGAGAGGATCCCGCCATGCCTGCAACAGGTCAGCACCGTCGTCCCAGAAGCAACCGCCTCGCTCGCAAGCTCGCCGTCACCGGTACGGGCGTCGCCGTTCTCGCCCTCCCGCTCATCGGCGCGAACAGCGCGTCCGCGGCCACCCCGACCGTGGCCAGCGTGAAGTCGATGGGCTACGCCGACAACCTCGACGGCTGGATCCGGGGCGCCCTCCAGGTCATGCAGCAGAACGGAATCCCGGGGACGTACAACGGCATTTACCGCAACATCATCCGCGAGTCCTCGGGCGACCCGGCCGCCATCAACAACTGGGACTCGAACGCGGTCGCCGGCACCCCCTCCAAGGGACTGCTGCAGGTCATCGACCCGACGTTCCTCGCCTACCACGTGCCCGGCACGGCGATGAACCCCTTCGACCCGATCGCGAACATCACGGCCGCCTGCAAGTACGCCGCCGCGCGGTACGGGTCGATCGACAACGTCTTCGGCGCCTACTAGGCGCTCCCGGGGAAGTGCCTCGACGGGCCGTTCGTCGCATCCGGCACCCTGCTCACAACCCCTCGAGTTGCCCGAGCTCCACGAGTTCGTCGAGCTCCCCGAACTCGACGAACAGTCGCTCGAGGACGACGGCGATGCCGTCGTCCTCGTTCGACAGGGTGATCTCGTCGGCCACCGCCTTGAGTTCGGGGTGGGCGTTGGCCATGGCGACGCCGTGGGCGGCCCAGTCGAACATGGGGATGTCGTTCGGCATGTCGCCGAAGGCGATGGTCTGCTGCGGGCCGAGTCCCAGGTGTGCGGCGGCCAGTGCGAGGCCCGTCGCCTTGGTGATGCCGCATGGCTGGAGTTCGACGGTCCCCGGCCCCGACATGGTGACGGTGGCCAGCGAACCCACCACCGAGCGCGCCGTCGCCGCCAACTCGTCGTCGGACAGGTCGGGATGGCGCAGCAGCACCTTGCTGATGGGTTCGCACCACAGGTCGTCGCGCCGGTCGACCCGGACCGCGGGCAGCGTCGGATGCGGCATCAGATAGCCCGGTTCGATGAGCGTGAGTCCCTCCACACCGTCCTGGTCGACAGCCGCGTACACCTGGCCCACCTCGGCCTCGATCTTGCCGAGGGCGGTCTCGGCCAGCTCCCGGTCCAGGGTGACGGACCACAGCAGACGGTCCGCGCCCACGTCGTACACCTGCGCGCCCTGCCCGCACACCGCGAGCCCCCTGCCGCCCAGTTGGTCGAAGAGCGGCCGCACCCTGGGGGCCGGCCGGCCCGTCACGACCAGGTGCCGGGCGCCGGCCCCGGCGACCCGTGCGAGAGCGGCGAGGGACCGGTCGGAGAGCGTGTCGTCGCCTCGGAGCAGCGTGCCGTCCAGGTCGGTGGCGATGAGTGCATATGCGGTGGGTGCGGCCATGATCAGAGAATACGGACAGGACGCCCCACCGACTCATCGTGAACCGGACGACGGCCGATTGCCCCACCGTCCCTCACTCAACTCCCTTATCCTTATGGGCTCTTCATCGTCAGGCAAGAGCCCGCTGCCGCTGCCTAGCCGTGCGCTGCCGCCAGGTGTTTTGCCAGCCTCGGAGAGGCGAACTCGGTGCCGCACACGAAGCGCATCACCGGGCCGTACGACGCCGCGGCCGGCAGGCCGGTGAAGTACAGGCCGGGGACCGAGGAGACGTACCCCGCGCCCAGTTTGGGTGTGCCGCGGCTCACCGCGAGACGCGTGCGCAGTTCGTGGCCGAGGAAGTCCATGGCCGCGATGTCCACCCGGTATCCGGTGGCCGCGATGACATGGTCCGCGGACATGTCCAGGATGCGGCCGGCGTGGGTGCGGACCGTCAGCTTCGGGCTGCCGTCGGCCGCATCCGCCCGCACGATCCGGTCGACCTCGCTGACCTGCACCTTCCCCTCGAAACGATCGCGCAGCCACCATGCGCCGAGCGGACCGAGGACGCGCCGCACCAGGTAGTGGCGGGCCTCGGCCGGCAGATAGCGGTAGGGGTGCGGATAGTAGCTCAGGGCCCACAGGGACCAGGCGCGGCCGAACGGCGACTCGGGGCGCAGCTTCGGCTGCTTCCACGGCGGTGCGCCGAAGGCGACCCTGCCGCGGCCGCGGGAGACCACCCGCACCTGTGCGCCCACCTCCGCCGCCAGCGCCGCCGTCTCCAGCGCGGACTGGCCGGCGCCGATCACGATCAGTTCCTTGCCGGCGTAGCGCGTGAGGTCATGCTGCTGGGAGCTGTGTGAGACCGGGCCCGTGGGGGTGGGTCCGTCCGCCGCGGCGGTGGCCAGTTCGGCCGGCAGGTGCGCGAGGCCGGACAGGCCGGTCGCCACGACGACCGCGCGGGCGGTGAACAGCTCGCCGGAGTCCAGCTTGAGTTCGAAGCCGCCGCCTCCCCGCCGGTCCACCGACACCACCCGCACCTGCTCCAGTTCGGGCACCAGCTTCTGCTGGAACCACTCGCCGTAGGCGATGAAGGTCTCGACGGGGATGATGTCCTCGTCCGTCACCAGCCGCCTGATGCCGGCGGCGTCGCAGTAGTCGGCGAGCGTGTGGCCCTGCTGCGGCGCGTCCAGACTGGAGGCGGCCGGGGTCGACTTGAGGAGCATTCCGGCGGGCATGTGGTCGCGCCAGCTGACCATGGGCTCGCCGAAGACGCGGACCGGCAGTCCGCGGGCTCGGAGATGGGCGGCGGTCGACAGGCCGAAGGGCCCGGCGCCGATGACTGCAACCGGTTGAATCACGAAGTCCCTCCCCAGGACGCTTACTTCGTCACTTCGTGTGGTTCGTCTCGGGCGGCTGATCGGTCGGCTAGCCGCCCGAACTGGTGGTGTTGCCACGGCGGTTGGTCCGCCACAGCTGGTACAGGTGCTTCGCGCCCGGCCGCACGAAGCGGGCGAGCATCGTGAGAAACGGCAGCGGGTCGTCACCCGCGAACCAGGCCAGCTCCGTCCCGCTCGCGTGCGCCGGTGCGTGCGGCGTCGTATAGCCGCTGCGGCGGTAGGCGAGCAGGGCGGGCAGGTCGATGTTCTCCACGATGTACCGGTGGCCGGCCCGCTGTTCCCCCTCCGGGACGCTGCGGCCGGTCAGGTCGAGATGCATGGCGCGGACGACGTCCACCCCCGACTCGTTCTCGAAGAGCCGGAACTGGGCGCCGATGCGTGGATTGAAGTCGAGGAGTTTGTACTGTCCGTCGCGCCGGTCGAAGCGCAGGTCGAGGTCGATGATGCCGCTGAAGCCGATCTGTTTGATGAAACGCGCGGCGATGTCCGCGAGTTCCGGGTTGTCGACGACGTACGCGTTCGCCGTCATGCCCGCGTGCGGCGGCCAGGAGCGCACCTTGACGCCGGTGAACATGGCGAGCGGCGTCGAGTCCTGGTCGAAGTAGGCGTGCACGATCCAGTCCTCGGCGTCCTCCCTGGGCAGGTACTCCTGGAGGATCACCCCGGGGCACTCGCCCCAGTCGCGGGCGAGACCGAGCAGGCCCTCGCGGGTGGCGATCCGCGTCGTGCCGTTCACCGCCGGCCGTTTGCGCCGCACGAACGCCTCGCGGTTCTTGGCCACCACCGGGAAACGGGCCTTCTCGGCGAACGTGACGATGTCGTCGTACGACTGCGGGAAGGCGGCCGTCGGGCTCGGGATGCCGTGTTCCACGCACAGTTCGTGCAGTCCCTGCTTGCTCGCGAGACGGCGGGGCAGGGCGGGCTCGACCCGCGGGAACAGGAAGCGGGCGGCGAGTTCGTCCTGGTGCTCGGCGATCAGGACGGCTGCCTCCTCGTCGGTGGGGACGAGGACGGTGGGGCGGCCGATGCGGCGCCCGATGCGCAGCAGGCCCTCCACCAGACGGGCGGGTTCCTCCGTGCCGGTGGTCGGCCAGACGAACGCTTTTTCGAGATAACGGGAGGAGGCGGCGGGTGTGTAACGGTCCTCGGTGATCGCATACATCGGCACGCCGAGGCGGCCGAGGCTGCGGATCGCACCCACACCGCCGTGGTGCAGCGGGTAGTCGCCGAACTTGACGATCAGGCCGGGCACTTCACGGTCGGCCGCGAACGGCACACTGCGCATGCTGCTGGCCACGGGTCCCCCCACGCGTCCCCCTACGGACCGGACCCACCCCGTCCGTGTCCCCCAAAGGACGCTAAGCCGGAATTGCCACGTCCGACAAGCCCAATTCGGACATTGCAAACTCTTTAGACACTGCCCAAGACGGGCAACGCAGCCGTAACGTGTGGCGCGGCCCCCCAGCGGCCATATAACGGTTCGCGCAGGTGGCACACGACAGACGGTTCGCGACACAGTGAGAGTGAGGCAGCACCCCATGCCCCCCTTCGATGTCCCCGAGGGCGATCCCTTCGGTCCGCACAACCTTCCGTACGGCGTCTTCTCCCCCGCCGGCTCGGCGGAGCGGACCGTCGGCGTCCGGCTCGGCGACCAGGTCCTCGACACGGGCGCGGCGGCGCGGGCGCTCGGCTCGCCGTACGCCTCCCTGCTCGCGCAGCCCTCGCTGAACCCGCTGCTCGCCGCGGGCCGCACCACCTGGTCGGACGTGCGGCGCGCGCTGACGGCGTGGGTGACGGTCCCGGCGCACCAGGAGGCGGTCGAACCCTTCCTGCATCCGCTGGCGTCGGTGACGCTCCACCTCCCGTTCGAGGTCGCGGACTACGTCGACTTCTACGCCTCCGAGAACCACGCCCGCAACGTCGGCCAGATCTTCCGCCCGGACGCCGCGGACTCGCTGACGCCGAACTGGAAGCACCTCCCGATCGGTTACCACGGACGGTCCGGCACGGTCGTGGTGTCGGGCACGGACGTCGTACGGCCGTCCGGGCAGCGCAAGGCACCGGCCGATGCGGCGCCGGTCTTCGGGCCGTCCGTCCGCCTGGACATCGAGGCCGAGGTCGGTTTCGTGGTGGGTGCGCCCTCCGAGCACGGGCGGCCGGTGGCGCTCGGCGACTTCCGGGAGCACGTCTTCGGTCTGTGCCTGCTCAACGACTGGTCCGCGCGCGACATCCAGGCCTGGGAGTACGTCCCCCTCGGCCCGTTCCTCGGCAAGTCCTTCGCCACGTCGGTGTCGGCGTGGATCACCCCGCTGGACGCACTGGAGGACGCGCGGGTGGCGCCCCCGGAGCGGACCCATGCGCTGCTGCCGTATCTGGACGACGCGGCCGACTCGGGCCATGAGCCCGGCGGGTACGACCTGCGGATCTCCGTCGCGATCAACGGCTGCGTCGTCTCCGAGCCGCCGTTCTCCACCATGTACTGGACGGCCGCGCAGCAGCTGGCCCATATGACGGTGAACGGCGCCTCTTTGCGGACCGGCGACCTGTACGGATCGGGCACGGTGAGCGGTCCGGAGCCCGCGCAGCGCGGATCGCTCCTTGAACTGACCTGGAACGGGCGCGATCCGCTGGAACTTCCCGAGGGCAAGCGGACGTTCCTGGACGACGGGGACGTGGTGACGTTGTCTGCGTGGGCACCCGGACCGGGCGGCATCCGCGTGGGCCTCGGTGACGTGAGCGGACGGATCGTGGCCGGCGCGACGGAGTGAGCGGGTGCGGGAAGTGACGGCGGCGGTACGGATCGTGCGGGTTGTCGTACGAGACGTGCGAGATGTGCGAGGTGTGTCGTACGGGACGGCCGTCGTCCCCTGACTCCGGCGCCGTTCGCCGTCATACTGGCGGCGGGCGTCTTGTGCGCCGAGCCGCACCACCGCACCGCCCCCGCCCCTTCCTCCGACCAGGATCCGGAGACCGTGGCATGACCGTCTGTCTGCTCCTGCTGAGCGTCGTCGCCTTCATGGCCGCCGTGCCGGTGCCGCGTGCGCTGGTGCGGTCGGCGTGGCCCGAGCGGGAGCCCGTGGTCGCGCTGTGGGTGTGGCAGTGCCTGGTCGCCACCGTCCTGCTGTGCTGTCTGACAGCGCTCGTGCTGGGCGCGGCCGCCGTCTTCCACACCTTCCGCGACCACGTCTTCGCGCCGGCGCCGCCGGCCGTGACCGCGGCGTACGACCTGACCGCCGCCCCCGCCTGGTCCGCGACCCTCACCCTGCTGCTGGCCTGCGGCGCCGCCTGGACGACGGCGATGCTCGCCCGCGAACTCGTCGAGGCGCGCCGCCGCCGTGGACAGACCCGGGCGCATCTGCGTGAACGCGCCCCCGAGCTGCCCGCCGGACTGGAGGAGGCGGCGCGCGGCCCGCTGCTGGTGCTGGAGGACGAGTACCCGGACGCCTGGTGGATGCCCGGCCACCCGCCCCAGTTGGTCGTCACCACGGGCGCCCTGCACCGGCTCACCGACCACCAGCTCGACGCGGTCCTGACGCATGAACGCGATCATGCGCGGGCGCACCACGACTGGCTGCTGCATCTGTCGAGCGCGCTGGCCACCGGCTTTCCCCGCATCCCGCTGTTCGCTCACTTCTGCGAGCAGACCCACCGGCTGGTGGAGCTGGCGGCGGACGACACGGCGTCCCGCCGGTGCGGCCATCTGACCACCGCGCTCGCCCTGATCGAACTGAACCAGCACCGCGGCGTGCTGTCCTGCGCCTCCAGCCACCGCCTCCTGGGCGAACGCGTCGACCGCCTGCTGGAGCCGCCGCCGCGGCTGGGGCGCCGGCATCGGGCGCTGACGACGACGGTGGCGGCGCTGGTGCCGTTGCTGCCGCTGCTGATCGCGTTCGCGCCCGGCTTGACGGCGCTGGGCTGACCCTGCCCGGGGCTGGGTTCTCCGGGACGGGCGCTTCGGCCTGAACGGCCTCGTCCGCAAACTCCCCCACTCTCGGCTTCGCTCGAGCGGGGGACCCCCACGACGGGCTGGTACGTCGTGGCAGATCTTGCTTGAAAGTGAACGTAGCACCAGGTCAGCGGCCTACCTGACACCCCGGCAAGTGGCGCAACACTGCTGCAACACTCCATTCCCTACCAGCTCGCTATGGTTCGAAACATGCCTCCCGCCGACCGCATCCGAGACCACGCCGGACAGGGCGCGACCACCGTCGCCGCCCACCGTGCGCGGCGTCGGCTGCGTGCCGACCAGGCCAGGCAGCTCGCCGACCTGCTCCGCCACCAGCTCCTGGCCGGCGGTTTCCCGGACGGCACACTCCCGCACGAGACGACCCTCGCCACGGAGTACCGCGCCACCCGCAACACGGTCCGCCAGGCCCTGGACCTGCTCAGGGCCGAAGGCCTCGTGGAACGGCTCCCCGGAGTGGGCACCGTGGTCGTCGCCGAGAAGTACCCGCACGGCCTCAACCATCTGATGGGCCTCGCGGAAACCCTCCATGAGCACGGCCGCGTCACCAACGAGGTCCGCACCATGGGCCCCGCCCCCGCACCCACCCCGGTCGCCGAACGCCTCCGCGTCCCCGCCGGCGACGACGTCCTCTACATCGAACGTCTGCGCCGACTGAACGGCCTGCCTCTCTCCCTCGACCTCACCTACATCCCGCTCGACATCGGCACCGCCCTGCTCGGTGCCGACCTGGAGAACACCGACGTCTTCCGCCTCCTGGAGACGATCACCGGCCAGCGTCTCGGGCACGCCGAGATCACCCTGGAGGCGGTCAATGCGGACACCCACTCCGCCGCCGTGCTCGAAGCCCCGCGCGGCGCGGCCGTCCTCATGCTGGAACGGCTCACGCACCTCGCCGACGGCCGCCCGGTCGACCTGGAGTTCATCCGGTTCCGCGGCGACCGCATCACCATGAGCGGTCTGCTGCACCGCTCCCTCTGACCTCTCCCCGACCTCTTTCAGCCCCGTTTCCTGGAGACAGCCATGCCTTTGGTGCCCCAGCGGGCCGACGTGCCCGTGACCATCGACGAGTCGAAGTGCATCGACGGCTGCACCCTCTGCGTCGACATGTGCCCGCTGGACTCCCTCGCCATCGACGAGAGCAGCGGCAAGGCCTATATGCACGTCGACGAGTGCTGGTACTGCGGCCCGTGCGCGGCCCGCTGTCCCACCGGAGCGGTGACCGTCAACATGCCCTATCTGCTCCGGTGAGAGGCCCCGAACTTCCATGAAACACAAAGCAGTTGCTGCCGCCGCCCTCCTTCTCCTCCCCTTGACGGCCTGCGGTGGCAACGCGGCGGCCGGAAGCGACGGCGCCGCGGTCACCGTCACCGTCGGCTACCAGTCCAAGACCATCAACACGGTCACCGCGGGCACCCTCCTGCGCTCCCTCGGCTACTTCGAGAAGGAGCTGAACTCGCTGGGCGACGGCAAGCACTACAAGGTCGACTGGCAGGACTACGCCACGGGCGCCCCCATCACCGCCCAGATGACCGCCGGGAAGATCGACATCGGCTCGATGGGTGACTTCCCGCTCCTCATCAACGCAGCCCGCGGCAAGCAGCTCGGCAAGCCGACCCACCTGGTCTCGGTCACCGGCTACAACCTGCGCGGCGGTCTCAACACGATCGTCACCTCCCCGGACTCGAAGCTGGCCACCCTCACCGACCTGAAGGGCAAGAAGGTCTCCACGAGCATCGGCTCCGCCGCCGACGGCACGCTCGTACGGGCCCTGCAGCGCGCCGGCATCGACCCCGACAAGGGCATCCAGAAGCTCAACCAGCAGCCCGCGGTCGGCGCGTCGGCCCTGTCGGCGGGCAGCACGGACGCACTGTCGCAGTTCGTCGCCTGGCCAGGACTGCTCACCTTCCAGGGCAAGGCAAAGGCCCTGTACGACGGCGCCCGGCTGAACCTCCCCACCTTCCACGGCGTCACCGCCCGCGAGGACTTCGCCAAGCAGCGGCCCGCCGTCCTTGAGGCCTTTCTCAAAGCCCAGTCGGAGGCCACGGACTACCTCAACTCCCACCCGGTCGCCGCCGCCGAGTCGGTCGCCAAGGCCACCGGACTGCCCGCCGAGGTGGTCTACCTCTACAACGGCGCCCACGGCATCTCCACCTTCGACCCGGCGGTCAAGCCGCAGCTGGTCTCCGCGCTGAAGAAGGACGTCTCGGTACTGAAGTCGGCCAAGCTGACCGGTGACATCGACGTGGACTCCTTCGTCGACGACCAGTACGTGAAGAAGGCCCTCGGCGCGGACTACGCCCAGCGGCTCACCGCGACGCCGCCGGCCTCCGCGAGCGAGGTGTGGCCCAAGGCCGCCGAGAAGACGACCACGTTCAAGTCGCCCGCCGAGCTGCTGAGTTACGTGAAGAAGCACAAGGACGGCATCCGCGCCGCCTATGTCCCCGACGCCACCACCGGCACCCTCTGGTTCGCCGACAAGTCGGTCTGGGTGGCCGACGGCAGCCGGCTCCTCCCCTTCGTCGCACCCGCCACCGCCAAGGCGTACGTCGCCGCACACGGAGGCGCCCGCGTCATCACATACACCGACGCGCTGGGGCGGGCGTCGTGACCCGGCGAACGCCGCAACAGGAGAACCGGTTCGCGCCCCGCCGTCCGCGACGCGCGGGCCGGTACGCCCTGCGGCTCGCCTCGCTCGCGGCCGCCCTCGGCACCTGGCAACTGCTGGCCGGCCTCAAGGTGGACCTGTGGCTGCGCTTCTCGCAGTTCCCGACCGTCACCGATGTGGCCCGCACCTTCGCCGACCGGCTGTCCGGCCCCGACTACTGGACGGACCTCACCGACAGTCTCACCCGCATCCTCACCGGCTTCCTCCTCGCCGCCGTGCTCGGCGTGGCGACGGGCGTGCTCGTGGCGCGCTCCCGCCTCGCCGAGGACCTGCTCGGGCCGGTGCTGGAGGTCATCCGCCCGATTCCGGCGATCGCCCTGGTCCCCGTCGCGATCCTGCTCTTCCCCTCCAACGAACAGGGCATCGTCTTCATCACGTGCACCGCCGCCTTCTTTCCCGTCCTGGTCTCCACCCGGCATGCGGTCCGCGCGCTGACCCCCGTCTGGGAGGAGGCAGTCCTCACCATGGGCGGCGGCCGGTGGCGGATCCTCGGCTCGGTCGTCCTGCCGGGCGCGCTGCCCGGCATCTTCGGCGGGCTGTCGGTCGGCATGGGCGTCTCGTGGATCTGCGTCATCTCCGCCGAGATGATCTCCGGTCAGTACGGCGTCGGCTACCGCACCTGGCAGGACTACACCGTCGTGAACTATGCGGGCGTCTTCGTCGGCATGATCACGATCGGCGTGCTCGGCTGGGTCACGTCCACGGCCGTGGAGCTCCTCGGCCGCCGACTGACCCGCTGGCTGCCGCGCACGTCGTACATCCCCGGCGCACGGACTTTCCGTCCGGCGCGCGGTGCCG
Source organism: Streptomyces sp. NPDC051172 (assembly GCF_040682555.1). NCBI lineage: Bacteria > Bacillati > Actinomycetota > Actinomycetes > Kitasatosporales > Streptomycetaceae > Streptomyces > Streptomyces sp. NPDC051172. The sequence goes on along the minus strand of NZ_JBFBBE010000012.1, from coordinate 130,585 downwards.
CTGCCGCCGCACCGGTGAGCCCCACCGCCAAGGAGGAGGCGCCCCATGACCAGCTCGTCTGACCTCCGTTCGCCTTCCCGCACCGGCGCGGGACTGACCCTGCGGGACGCCACGCTGGGACGCCCCGGCGCGCCCGTGCTGGAGGGGGTCGACCTCGACGTGACTCCCGGCGAGATCCTCACCCTCGTCGGACCCTCCGGCTGCGGCAAGTCGACGCTGCTGCGCACCCTGGCCGGACTGCTCGCGCCCCTCGCCGGACACGTCGGCGAGGACGGACATCCGCTGACCGGCCCCGCCGCCGACCGCGCCCTGATCTTCCAGGAGGACGCCCTCCTGCCCTGGCGCACCCTGCGCGCGAACGTCGAACTGCCCCTCGCCGTCAGGGGGCTGCCGCGTGCGGAGCGCCGGCGCCAGGCGGAGGACTGGCTGGAGCGCGTCGGCCTCGGCGAACAGTCCCGGCAGCTGCCCCACCGTGTCTCCGGCGGACAGCGCGGGAGGGCCCAGCTGGCCCGGGCGCTCGCGGGCGCACCCCGCGCCGTCCTCATGGACGAACCCTTCGGCGCCCTCGACGCCCAGACCCGCGCCGGCATGCAGGACCTGCTGGTGGAGGTACTGCGCGGCACGGGCGCGACGGTCGTCTTCGTCACCCACGACGTGGACGAAGCCCTCTTCCTCGGCGACCGTGTGGCCCTCCTCGGCAACGGCCGGCTGACCGCCGTACGCGATGTGCCGCTGCCGCGCGACCGTACGGCGCACGACGATCCCGCGCACGTGGCGCTGCGGCGCGACATCCTCACCTCGCTCGGTACCTGAAAGGCCCCCCGGTGACCACCCCCTCCTTGAACACGCCCCTGGAGATCCCCGCTCTCACCGACGCCGAGGAGATCCGCTGCGACGTCCTCGTCGTCGGCGGTGGCACCGCCGGCACCATGGCCGCGCTGACCGCCGCCGAGCACGGCGCGAACGTCCTCCTGCTGGAGAAGGCCCACGTCCGCCACTCCGGCGCGCTCGCCATGGGCATGGACGGCGTCAACAACGCGGTCATCCCCGGCCGCGCCGAGCCCGACGACTACGTCGCCGAGATCACCCGCGCCAACGACGGCATCGTCGACCAGTCCACCGTCCGCCAGACCGCCACCCGCGGCTTCGGCATGGTGCAGCGCCTGGAGTCGTACGGCGTGAAGTTCGAGAAGGACGAGCACGGCGACTACGCGGTCCGCCAGGTGCACCGCTCCGGCTCCTACGTGCTGCCGATGCCGGAGGGCAAGGACGTCAAGAAGGTCCTGTACCGGCAGCTGCGGCGACGCGAGATGCGGGAACGGATCCGCATCGAGAACCGCGTGATGCCGGTGCGCGTGCTCACCACCGAGGGGCGCGCGGTGGGGGCGGTCGGCTTCAACACCCGCACCGGCGCGTTCGTGGTGGTACGCGCGGGCGCGGTGATCCTCGCGACCGGCGCGTGCGGCCGGCTCGGGCTCCCGGCCTCCGGCTATCTCTACGGCACGTACGAGAACCCGACCAACGCCGGTGACGGCTACGCCATGGCCTACCACGCGGGCGCCGAACTCACCGGCATCGAGTGCTTCCAGATCAACCCGCTGATCAAGGACTACAACGGGCCCGCCTGCGCCTACGTCGCCAACCCCTTCGGCGGCTACCAGGTCAACCGGCACGGCGAACGCTTCGTCGACTCCGACTACTGGTCGGGCCAGATGATGGCCGAGTTCGCGGCGGAGGTCGCGAGCGACCGGGGTCCCGTGTACCTGAAGCTGAGCCACCTCCCGGAGGAGTCGATCTCCTCCCTGGAGTCGATCCTGCACTCGACGGAGCGGCCCACCCGTGGGACCTTCCACGCGGGCCGGGGCCACGACTACCGCACCCACGACGTCGAGATGCACATCTCCGAGATCGGCCTGTGCGGCGGCCATTCGGCCTCGGGCGTACGAGTCGACGACCATGCCCGCACGACCGTCCCCCGCCTGTACGCCGCCGGCGACCTGGCCTGCGTACCGCACAACTACATGATCGGCGCGTTCGTCTTCGGCGACCTCGCGGGCGCAGACGCATCCCAGTACACGCCGTACGAAGGCGAGTTGCCGGGTGACCAGCTCCGGGATGCGCACGAGCTGATCTACCGCCCGCTGCGCAACCCCGACGGCCCGCCGCAGCCCCAGGTCGAGTACAAGCTGCGCCGCTTCGTGAACGACTACGTGGCTCCGCCGAAGTCCGGCGCCCGCCTGTCCCTGGCCCTGGAGGCCTTCGAGCGGATGCACGACGACATCGCGGCGATGGGTGCGCGCACCCCGCACGAACTGATGCGCTGCGCCGAGGTCTCCTTCATCCGCGACTGCGCGGAAATGGCCGCCCGGTCCTCCCTGGCCCGCACGGAGTCGCGCTGGGGGCTCTACCACGACCGCATCGACCACCCCCGGCGCGACGACGCCTCCTGGTTCCACCACCTCGACCTGCACAAGTCCCCCTCCGGTTCAATGGAGTTCACGGCCCGTCCCGTGGCTCCGTATCTGGTTCCCGTCGACGAGTTCACGCCCGTGGGCGGCCCGTCCCGGCACATCGGCGAGGTCCACGCCGAGGACGTGGCGACCGCCGGCTCGCGGGATGTGGCGCCGGTCGCCACGGGGCCGACCTCCGCACGTGCCGCCACGCCCGTGGGCCACGGCTCGGGCGAGACCGCCTCGCCCCGGCTCCTGGAGCTGCTGGAGCTGGCCGAGGAGCAGCCGGAACTCGCCGCGATCGAGCCCTACTTGACCGACCTCGACGCCGCCGTGCGGCGCACTGCGGTCTCGGTCCTCACCGAGACGGTGCCGCCCGGCACCGGGCAGGCCCTGGCCGGCGCCCTCAGCGACCCCGATGGCGACGTACGTGCGGCCGCCGCGGCCTCGCTGCGCGAGCTGGTCGAGACCCTCCCGGCCGAACCCGACCTGGGTGCCGCCCTCACCGCTGCGGTCGCCGAGGCCGACCCCGTGGTCCGTGCCGCCGCCCTCGACGTACTGCGCGCCCTGCGCCTGGGGAACGTCGGCGTGTTCGCCGGGGCGCTGGACGATCCCGACATCGCCGTCCGTATCGAAGCCGTGCGCGCGCTCGTCTCGGTCGACGCGGTCGAACCGCTGTCCGGTGCGGCGGCCGACGCCTCGCGCGAGGTCCGCGTCACCGTGGCCAAGGCGCTCGCCGCCGTCAGCCCCCAGGCCCGTGCCGCGAGCGGCCAGGAGCTGCTCACCGGCACTCTGGACCGGCTCACCGAGGACAGCGACCCCCTGGTCCGCGGTGCCGCGCTCGGCGCGCTGGCCACCGTCGGCTGCCCGGCCCCGCTCGCGGCACGTGCCGTGGCCGCGCTGGCCGACCCGGCCTGGCAGGTCCGCGCCGGTGCCGCCACCGCCCTGTCCGCCGCGTCCGCCGACACGGCCGTGCCCGCCCTCGCCAAGGCGCTCTCCGACCCCAACGCCGACGTGCGCAAGGCGGCGGTGCTCGCCCTGACCCGGCACAACGGCACAGCGGAGGCCCGGGCGGCCCTCGCCACCGTCACGGCGGACCCGGACGCGGACGTCAGGGCGTACGCGGCCCGGGGGCTGTGACGGCGCACCGGACCCTGTGACGTGCCCTCCGCCGCGGCCCGGCGCCGACCAGCCGGCCCGCCTCTATATCCAGTCCGGTTCCGGCTCCGCGTCCATCTCGGGCCAGTCGTCCTCGGCGTCTGCACCGGCATCCCCGGCGGGAGCGGTGTGTGGTGCGCCGCCCAGTGAGGCCAGCACCTCCAGCACCCCTTCCCCGTACGTCGCCAGCTTCTTCTCACCGACCCCGCTGATGCCACCGAGTTGCGTCACCGAAGTCGGCCAGGTGGCGGTGATCTCGCGGAGCGTGGCGTCGTGGAAGATGACGTACGCCGGGACGCCCTGTTCGCGGGCCTGCTCGGCGCGCCAGGCGCGCAGTGCCTCGAACGCGGGCTGAAGTTCTTCGGGCAGCTCGGCCGCCGCGGCCTTGGCCTTGCGCTCGCCCCTGCCAGAGGAACCCGATGCCGAGCGCGAGGTCGCCGGCTTCTTCGGCTCCTTGCGCAGTGGTACCTCCCGCTCGCGCCGGAGCACCGACCCGCTGGCCTCGGTCAACACCAGCGTGCCGTACTCCCCCTCGACCGCGAGCAGCCCCTGCGCCAGCAACTGCCGTACGACGCCCCGCCATTCGCCCTCTTCGAGCTCCTCGCCGATGCCGAACACGGACAGCTGGTCGTGGTCGAACTGGATCACCTTGGCCGTGCGCTTGCCGAGCAGGATGTCGACGATCTGGACGGCGCCGAACTTCTGCCCCCGTTCGCGCTGCAGCCGGACCACCGTCGACAGGACTTTCTGGGCGGCGACCGTGCCGTCCCAGGTCTCCGGCGGGACCAGGCAGGTGTCGCAGTTGCCGCAGCCGGCAGGGTCGGGGTCCTGGCCGAAGTAGGCGAGCAGCTGGCCGCGCCGGCACTGGGCGGTCTCGCACAGCGCCAGCATCGAGTCGAGGTGGGCGGCGGCCCGGCGCCGGAACGCCTCGTCGCCCTCGCCGGACTGGATCAGTTTGCGCTGCTGTATGACGTCGTTGAGGCCGTAGGCCATCCAGGCCGTCGACGGCAGTCCGTCCCGGCCGGCGCGACCCGTCTCCTGGTAGTAGCCCTCGACCGACTTCGGCAGGTCGAGGTGGGCGACGAACCGGACGTCCGGCTTGTCGATGCCCATGCCGAAGGCGATGGTCGCGACCACGACCAGGCCCTCCTCCCGCAGGAAACGGGACTGGTGGGCCGCGCGCGTGCCTGCGTCCAGGCCTGCGTGGTAGGGCACCGCTTCGATGCCGTTGCGCGACAGGAACTCCGCCGTCGACTCCACCGACTTGCGGGACAGGCAGTACACGATGCCCGCGTCCCCGTCGTGCTCCTGCCGCAGGAAGCTCAGCAGCTGCTTCTTGGGGTCGGCCTTGGGCACGATCCGGTACTGGATGTTGGGCCGGTCGAAGCTCGCGACGAAGTGCCGGGCCGTCGGCATGTGGAGCCGCTGGGTGATCTCCTGGTGCGTGGCGTGCGTGGCCGTGGCCGTGAGCGCGATCCGTGGGACGTCCGGCCAGCGCTCGCCGAGGAGGGACAGGGAGAGATAGTCGGGGCGGAAGTCGTGGCCCCATTGGGACACGCAGTGTGCCTCGTCGATCGCGAAGACCGCGATCTTGCCACGGGAGAGGAGGTCCAGCGTCGAGTCGAGGCGCAGTCGCTCCGGTGCGAGGTACAGCAGGTCCAGCTCACCGGCGAGGTATTCGGCCTCGACGACCCTGCGCTCGTCGAAGTCCTGCGTGGAGTTCATGAACCCGGCGCGCACACCGAGCGCACGCAGCGCGTCCACCTGGTCCTGCATCAGCGCGATGAGGGGCGAGATCACGATGCCTGTACCGGGTCTGACCAGGGCCGGGATCTGGTAGCACAGCGACTTGCCGCCGCCGGTGGGCATGAGCACCACGGCGTCCCCGCCGGTCACCACATGCTCGATGACGGCTTCCTGCTCGCCGCGGAAGGCCTCGTAGCCGAAGACCCGGTGAAGCGTGGCCAGCGCCTCGCTCTCGGTCACCCCTGGCATCTCGCTGATCCCGCCCATCCCACCCATAGTTCCGTCCCCCGTACGTCGTCCCTCGACCACTGCCTCCACGATAGGGGCCCGCACTGACAGCCCAAGAGTTATCCACAGGCCCGGGCCCCTGCTTACGGCAGTGTGGGCCCCGGTTCCTGTTCGAGAACCGGGGCCCACGCCCGCGCAATCCAGGTCCGTGCAGATCAGCGCACGAACACTCCCGCCTGGCTCGCCAGGTCCAGGAAGTACTGCGGTGCCACACCGAGCACCAGCGTGACCACGACGCCGAACCCGATCGCGGCCATGGTCAGCGGCGACGGCACAGCGACCGTCGGGCCCTCGGGCCGTGGCTCACTGAAGAACATCAGCACGATCACGCGGATGTAGAAGAAGGCCGCGACCGCGGACGAGATCACACCGATCACGACCAGCGGGGCCGCCCCGCCCTCCGCCGCCGCCTTGAACACGGCGAACTTCCCGGCGAAGCCGGAGGTCAGCGGGATGCCGGCGAAGGCCAGCAGGAAGACCGCGAACACGGCCGCCACCAGGGGCGAGCGCCTGCCGAGCCCGGCCCACTTGGAGAGATGCGTCGCCTCGCCGCCCGCGTCACGCACCAGTGTCACCACCGCGAAGGCGCCGATGGTCACGAAGGAGTACGCGCCCAGGTAGAAGAGGACGGAGGAGACACCGTCCTTCGATGTGGCGATGACACCCGCGAGGATGAATCCGGCGTGTGCGATCGACGAGTACGCCAGCAGCCGCTTGATGTCGGTCTGCGTGATCGCGACGATCGCACCGCCGAGCATGGTGACGATCGCGACGGCCCACATGACCGGCCGCCAGTCCCAGCGCAGGCCGGGCAGGACGACGTAGAGCAGCCGGAGCAGCGCACCGAACGCGGCCACCTTCGTCGCCGCCGCCATGAACCCGGTCACCGGGGTCGGTGCGCCCTGGTAGACATCCGGGGTCCACATGTGGAACGGGATGGCGCCGACCTTGAACAGCAGCCCCATGACGATCATCGCGCCGCCGACGAGCAGCAGCGCGTCGTTGCCCATCGTGTTGGCGAGCGCCGGGTCGACGTTCGTGACCGAACCGTCGACGACATGCGCGATCGCCGCGTACGACACGGAGCCCGCGTAGCCGTAGAGCAGCGCGATGCCGAACAGCGTGAACGCGGAGGCGAACGCGCCGAGCAGGAAGTACTTCACCGCGGCTTCCTGCGACATGAGCCGCTTGCGGCGGGCCAGGGCGCACAGCAGGTACAGCGGCAGCGAGAAGACCTCCAGGGCCACGAACAGGGTCAGCAGGTCGTTGGCGGACGGGAAGACCAGCATGCCCGAGACTGCGAACAGCAGCAGCGGGAAGACCTCTGTGGTGGTGAATCCGGCCTTCACGGCTGCCTTTTCGCTGTCGCTGCCCGGCACGGACGCGGCCTGCGCGGCGAACGAGTCGACGCGGTTGCCGTGTGCCTCGGGGTCCAGGCGCCGCTCGGCGAAGGTGAACAGGCCGACCAGACCGGACAGCAGGATCGTGCCCTGCAGGAACAGGGACGGTCCGTCGACCGCGATGGCGCCCATCGCCGCGATGTGCGCCTTGGTGGTGCCGTATCCGTCGGCCGCGAGCGCCACGACCGCCGCGAAGGCGGCGACGAGCGCGACGGCGGAAACGAACACCTGGGCGCAGTAACGGGACTTGCGCGGCACGAAGGCCTCGATCAGCACCCCGACGATCGCCGCGCCGACGACGATCAAGGTGGGCGACAATTGCCCGTATTCGATCTTCGGTGCGGGGATCTTCGAGATCGGATCGGCCGCGGTTGCCGCGGTTGTCCACAGGCTGTGGACGGCTGCTGCGCTCACTTGGCCACCGCCTCCACCTCAGGCTTGGGGTCCTTCTTGTGTACGTCGGACAAGGTCGACTTCACCGCCGGGTTGACGATGTCGGTGACCGGCTTCGGGTAGACGCCCAGGAAGATCAGCAACACGATCAGGGGGGCGACGACCACGAGTTCGCGTGCCCTGAGGTCGGGCATCGCCGAGACCTCCTGTTTCACGGGGCCGGTCATCGTCCGCTGGTAGAGGACGAGGGTGTAGAGCGCGGCGAGCACGATGCCGAAGGTGGCGATGACCCCGATCGCGGGGTAGCGCGTGAACGTGCCGACCAGGACCAGGAACTCACTCACGAACGGCGCGAGACCGGGGAGCGACAGGGTGGCCAGGCCCCCGATCAGGAACGTGCCGGCGAGGACCGGGGCGACCTTCTGGACACCGCCGTAGTCGGCGATGAGCCGCGAGCCGCGCCGCGAGATCAGGAAGCCCGCCACCAGCATCAACGCGGCGGTGGAGATGCCGTGGTTGACCATGTAGAGCGTCGCTCCGGACTGACCCTGGCTGGTCATCGCGAAGATGCCCAGGATGATGAACCCGAAGTGGGAGATCGACGCGTACGCCACCAGCCGCTTGATGTCCCGCTGCCCGACGGCGAGCAGCGCCCCGTAGATGATGCTGATCAGGGCGAGGACGAGGATGGCGGGCGTCGCCCACTTGCTGGCCTCCGGAAAGAGCTGGAGGCAGAAGCGGAGCATCGCGAAGGTGCCCACCTTGTCGACGACCGCCGTGATGAGGACGGCGACCGGGGCGGTGGCCTCCTGCATGGCGTTGGGCAGCCAGGTGTGCAGCGGCCACAGCGGCGCCTTCACCGCGAAGGCGAAGAAGAAGCCGAGGAACAGCCAGCGTTCGGTGTTGGTCGCCATGTGCAGCGAGCCGTTGGCGCGGGCCTGCGCGATCTCCTGGAGGCTGAAGTTCCCGGCCACCACGTACAGGCCGATCACGGCGGCCAGCATGATCAGACCGCCGACCAGGTTGTAGAGGAGGAACTTCACGGCCGCGTACGACCGCTGCGTCGACGCTGCCTCCTCGCCGTGCTCGTGGGCACGGTCCCCGAAGCCGCCGATGAGGAAGTACATCGGGATCAGCATGGCTTCGAAGAAGATGTAGAAGAGGAAGACGTCGGTGGCCTCGAAGGAGATGATCACCATCGCCTCGACGCCGAGGATCAGGGCGAAGAAGCCCTGCGTCGGCCGCCACCGCTTGCTGCCTGTCTCCAGCGGGTCGGCGTCGTGCCAGCCCGCGAGGATGATGAACGGGATCAGCAGCGCGGTCAGCGCGATGAGCGCCACTGCGATGCCGTCGACGCCCAGCTCGTACCTGACCCCGAAGTCCTTGATCCAGGCGTGGGATTCGGTGAGCTGGTATCGGCCGCCGTCCGGGTCGAAGCGGACCAGGACGACGATCGCCAGGACGAGTGTGGCGAGCGAGACGATCAGCGCCAGCCATTTGGCGGCAGTGCGCTGCGCGGCCGGCACGGCGGCCGTGGCGATGGCCCCGATCGCCGGGAGCACCGCCGTCGCTGTCAGCAGAGGAAAGGACATCGGTATCAGACCGCCCTCATCAGCAGGGTCGCGGCGATGAGGAGCGCCGCACCACCGAACATCGAGACCGCGTACGACCGCGCGAAGCCGTTCTGCAGCTTGCGCATACGCCCGGACAGGCCGCCGACCGAGGCCGCCGTGCCGTTGACGACGCCGTCGACCAGGGTGTGGTCGACGTACACCAGGGACCGTGTGAGGTGTTCGCCGCCGCGGACCAGGACGACGTGGTTGAAGTCGTCCTGCAGCAGATCGCGCCGGGCGGCCCGGGTGAGCAGCGATCCGCGGGGGGCGACGGACGGGACCGGGCGGCGGCCGTACATGGCGTACGCAATGCCGACGCCGATGAGCAGGCAGACCATCGTCCCGCCGGTGACCGCCGCCGCGCTGAGCGGGGAGTTGCCCTCGCTGTGGCCGGTGATCGGCTCCAGCCAGTGCAGGAAGCGGTCGCCGATGCTGAAGAACGCGCCACCGAAGACCGAGCCGACGGCCAGCACGATCATGGGGATCGTCATGACCTTCGGGGACTCGTGAGGGTGCGGTTCCGCGTGTTCGCCGTGGTGCTCGGCGGCGGGCTCCGCGCTCGGCGCCTCCGGGGAGCGAGTGGGCTGGTTGCGCCAGCGCTCCTCGCCGAAGAACGTCATCAGCATCACGCGCGTCATGTAGAACGCGGTGATGGCCGCGCCCAGCAGGGCCGCGCCGCCGAGGATCCAGCCCTCGGTGCCGCCCTTCGCGAAGGCCGCCTCGATGATCTTGTCCTTGGAGAAGAAGCCGGACAGGCCCGGGAAGCCGATGATGGCGAGGTAGCCGAGGCCGAAGGTGATGAAGGTGACCGGCATGTACTTGCGCAGGCCGCCGTACTTGCGCATGTCGACCTCGTCGTTCATGCCGTGCATGACCGATCCGGCGCCGAGGAAGAGCCCGGCCTTGAAGAAGCCGTGCGTCACCAGGTGCATGATCGCGAAGACGTAGCCGATGGGGCCGAGGCCCGCCGCCAGCACCATGTAGCCGATCTGCGACATGGTCGAGCCGGCCAGCGCCTTCTTGATGTCGTCCTTCGCGCAACCGACGATCGCACCGAACAGGAGCGTGACGGCACCGACCACGGTGACCGCCAGCTGTGCGTCGGGCGCGGCGTTGAAGATCGCTCCGGAGCGGACGATGAGGTAGACGCCGGCGGTCACCATGGTCGCGGCGTGGATGAGGGCCGAGACCGGGGTCGGGCCCTCCATCGCGTCCCCGAGCCAGGACTGCAGCGGCACCTGGGCGGACTTGCCGCAGGCGGCGAGCAGGAGCATCAGGGCGATGGCCGTCAGCTTGCCCTCGGAGGTGTCTCCGACGTGACTGAAGACCGGCCCGAAGGCGAAGGTCCCGAACGTCGTGAACATCAGCATGATGGCGATGGACAGGCCCATGTCGCCGACGCGGTTGACCAGGAATGCCTTCTTCGCCGCGGTCGCCGCGCTGGGCTTGTGCTGCCAGAAGCCGATCAGCAGGTAGGAGGCGAGGCCGACGCCCTCCCAACCGACGTACAGCAGCAGGTAGTTGTCGGCGAGGACGAGCAGCAGCATCGCCGCGAGGAACAGGTTCAGATAGCCGAAGAAGCGGCGGCGGCGCTCGTCGTGCTCCATGTACCCGACCGAGTACAGGTGGATCAGCGAGCCGACACCGGTGATCAGCAGGACGAACGTCATCGACAACTGGTCGAGGCGGAAGGCGACGTCCGCCTGGAAGCCCTGGACCGGGACCCAGCTGAACAGGTGCTGCATCAGGGTCCGGTGTTCGGCGTCCTTGCCGAGCAGGTCGGCGAAGAGGACGACGCCGATGACGAAGGAGGCGCCGGCGAGGACCGTGCCGATCCAGTGGCCGACGGCATCGAGCCGCCGACCACCGCACAGCAGTACGGCCGCTCCGAGCAGTGGCGCCGCCACCAGCAGCGCAATCAGGTTCTCCACGATTCAGCGACCCCTCAGAGCTTCATCAGGCTGGCGTCGTCGACCGAGGCCGAGTGGCGGGAACGGAACAGGGACACGATGATCGCGAGGCCGACCACGACCTCCGCGGCGGCCACGACCATCGTGAAGAAGGCGATGACCTGGCCGTCGAGATTGCCGTGCATCCGGGAGAAGGTGACGAACGCGAGGTTGCAGGCGTTGAGCATGAGCTCGATGCACATGAACACGACGATCGCATTGCGCCTGATCAGTACGCCGGTGGCACCGATCGTGAACAACAGCGCGGCGAGATACAGGTAGTTGACCGGGTTCACTTCGACGCCTCCTCGGCCCGCTTGAGGTTCGCCGGATCGATCGCGGTCCGCTCCAGGCGCTCCTGAGCGCGCTGCTCCAGCGCCCGCAGGTCGTTGAGCGCCTCGGCCGACACGTCACGGATCTGGCCGCGTTCACGCAGCGTCTTGCTGACCGTGAGCTCGGACGGGGTGCCGTCGGGCAGCAGGCCCGCGATGTCCACCGCGTTGTGCCGGGCGTACACGCCGGGCGCCGGCAGCGGCGGCACGTACTTGCCTTCCCGGACGCGCTGTTCGGACAGCTCGCGCTGGGTCTTGGCACGTTCGGTGCGCTCGCGGTGGGTGAGCACCATGGCGCCGACCGCGGCCGTGATCAGCAGGGCGCCGGTGATTTCGAAGGCGAAGACGTACTTGGTGAAGATGAGGGCCGCGAGGCCCTCCACATTGCCGTTCGCGTTCGCCTCGCCCAGGCCGTTGAAGTCCTTGAGGGAGGCGTTGCCGATCCCGGCGAGCAGCAGGATGCCGAAGCCGAGCCCGCACAGAAGGGCCAGCCAGCGCTGGCCCTTGATGGTCTCCTGCAGGGAGTCCGCGGCCGTCACACCGACGAGCATCACCACGAACAGGAACAGCATCATGATCGCGCCGGTGTAGACGACGATCTGCACGATGCCCAGGAAGTAGGCGCCGTTGGCCAGGTAGAAGATCGCCAGGATGATCATGGTGCCGGCGAGCGAGAGCGCGCTGTGCACGGCCCTCTTCATGAGGACGGTCGCCAGGGCGCCGATCACGGCGACGGTGCCGAGGACCCAGAACTGGAAGGCCTCTCCGGTGGAGGTGGAGTAGGCGGCGAGTTGCGCGCTCATCGACCGATCACCTTCTTCGAGGCGGGCTCTTCCTCACCGAAGGTGGAGGCGGCCTCCTGGACGACCTCGCCCTTGGAGACGGCCACCTGGCGCTCGGTGCCGGGCGCGGCCTCGGTGACGAGCCCCCGGTAGTAGTCCTGCTCGTCCATCCCCGGGTAGATGGCGTGCGGGCTGTCGACCATGCCCTCTTCGAGGCCGGCCAGCAGCTGCTCCTTGGTGTAGATGAGGTTGGCGCGGCTGCTGTCCGCGAGTTCGAACTCGTTGGTCATCGTGAGCGCGCGTGTGGGGCACGCCTCGATACACAGGCCGCACAGGATGCAGCGGGCGTAGTTGATCTGGTACACGCGCCCGTACCGCTCGCCCGGCGAGTAGCGCTCCTCGTCCGTGTTGTCGGCGCCCTCCACATAGATGGCGTCGGCGGGGCAGGCCCAGGCGCACAGCTCGCAGCCGACGCACTTCTCCAGGCCGTCCGGATGGCGGTTGAGCTGGTGCCGCCCGTGGAACCGCGGAGCCGTGGTCTTCTTCTGCTCCGGGTACTGCTCGGTCAGCCGCTTCTTGAACATGGCCTTGAAGGTCACGCCGAAGCCTGCGACGGGGTTCATGAAGCCGGGCTTCAACTGCTCGGTCTCCTTGGGCTCCTCAGCCATCGGACGCCTCCTTTCCATCCGAAGATCCGTCACTGGCAGTATCCGACCCACCACTGACAATCAGCTCTCGCTCGCGGCGCGGACTGCGCCTCGGCACCGGCGGCAGCTCCTGTCCCGGCAGTGGCGGTACGGGGAATCCGCCCGCCATCGGGTCGAATCCGGCGGCCTGTTCGGCAGGCTGCTCGGCTTTCCCGCCCTTGTCGCGGAAGATGTCGGCGACGAAGGACAGAAGCAGCAGGGCGAGGACGCCGCCGCCGATGTAGAGGGCGATGTCGGCGAAGTCGTAGTGCTCGTTCCTGAGGGCCCGGACGGTCGCGACCAGCATCAGCCAGACCACGGAGACCGGGATGAGGACCTTCCAGCCGAGTTTCATCAGCTGGTCGTAGCGGACCCGCGGCAGCGTGCCGCGCAGCCAGATGAAGAAGAACAGCAGCAGCTGCACCTTGATCACGAACCAGAGCAGCGGCCACCAGCCGTGGTTGGCGCCCTCCCAGAAGGTGCTGATCGGCCAGGGGGCGCGCCAGCCGCCGAGGAAGAGCGTGGTCGACACGGCCGAGACCGTCACCATGTTCACGTACTCGGCGAGCATGAACATCGCGAACTTGATCGACGAGTACTCGGTGTTGAAGCCGCCGACCAGGTCGCCCTCGGACTCCGGCATGTCGAAGGGGGCGCGGTTGGTCTCGCCGACCATCGTGACGATGTAGAGGATGAAGGAGACCGGCAGCAGGACGATGTACCAGCGGTCGTGCTGCTGCTCGACGATCGTCGACGTCGACATCGACCCCGAGTAGAGGAACACGGAGGCGAAGGCGGCGCCCATGGCGATCTCGTACGAGATCATCTGTGCACAGGAGCGCAGGCCGCCGAGGAGCGGATAGGTGGATCCGGAACTCCAGCCCGCCAGCACGATGCCGTAGATGCCGACCGAGGCGACCGCGAGGATGTACAGCATCGCGATCGGTAGGTCGGTCAGCTGCATCGTGGTGCGGGTGCCGAAGATGGAGATCTCGTTGTCGGCCGGGCCGAAGGGGATCACCGCGATCGCCATGAAGGCCGGGATGGCCGCGACGATCGGTGCGAGGACGTAGACGACCTTGTCCGCGCGTTTGACGATGACGTCTTCCTTGAGCATCAGTTTGATGCCGTCGGCGAGCGACTGGAGCATGCCCCAGGGGCCGTGCCGGTTCGGGCCGATGCGCAGCTGCATCCAGGCGACGACCTTGCGCTCCCAGACGATGGAGAACAGCACGGTCACCATCAGGAAGGCGAAGCAGAAGACGGCCTTGATGACGACCAGCCACCAGGGGTCGCGGCCGAACATCGAGAGGTCTTCAGCGGCGAGGTACGGGCTCATGCCTCCACCTCCTCGGGGGCCTCGCCGACGAGCGTCGCCGGGCCGATACGGACGAGAGCGCCGGGCAGCGCCCCGGTGTCGGAGGCGACGCCCCCGCCTGCGGAGTTCAGCGGGAGCCAGACCACCCGGTCGGGCATCTCCGCGACCCGCAGCGGCAGTTCGACCGCTCCGGAGGGACCGGTCACGGCGATGGTGTCGCCGTCCTTGACTCCCGCCTCGGCGGCGGTCGCGGCCGACACGCGCGCATGCGCGGCGTGCCGGGTACCGGCGAGCGCTTCGTCGCCCTCCTGGAGAAGCCCCTGGTCGAGCAGCAGCCGGTGCCCGGCCAGTACGGCTTCACCGGCGGCGGGCCGCGGCAGCGGGGCCGCGGTTTCCAAGGGTTCCGTGGCCCGGGGGCCGTCCCAGGGGCCGAGCCGGTCGATCTCCGCGCGTACGGTGCGCAGATCCGGCAGACCCAGGTGGACGTCCATGGCGTCGGCCAGCATCTGCAGCACGCGCGCGTCGGTGGGCGCGAGACGGCGGGTCATCTGGTCCGGCTTGAGCGCGGCCTCGAAGAACCGCACCCGGCCTTCCCAGTTGAGGAAGGTGCCGGCCTTCTCGGCGACCGCGGCGACGGGAAGGACGACGTCCGCGCGTTCGGTGACCTCACTGGGGCGCAGCTCCAGCGACACCACGAATCCGGCCTCCTGCAGTGCTTCACGCGCGCGTGCCGGGTCCGGCAGGTCGGCGACCTCGACGCCCGCCACCAGCAGTGCCTGCAGCTCGCCGGTTGCCGCGGCCTCGACGATCTGGCTGGTGTCGCGGCCGTAGCGGTGCGGGAGTTCGGCGAGGCCCCAGGCCGCGGCGACCTCCTCACGCGCGCGTGGATCGGTGGCCGGACGTCCGCCCGGCAGCAGCGAGGGCAGCGCGCCCGCCTCCAGGGCGCCGCGCTCACCGGCCCGCCGCGGGATCCACACCAGCCGGGCGCCGGTCGCGGAGGCGGCCCGTGCGGCTGCGGTGAGTCCGCCTGCCACGGCGGCCAGCCGCTCGCCGACGACGATCACCGCGCCCTCGGCGCGCAGCGCCTCGGCCGCACTGGCCCCACCGTCCTCCAGTCCGACGCCGCTCGCGAGTGCGTCCAGCCACTCGGTCTCGGTGCCCGGGGCGGCCGGCAGCAGCGTGCCACCGGCCTTCTCCAGGCCGCGCGTGGTGTGCGTGGCGAGCGAGAACACCTTCTGGCCGTGCCCGCGCCAGGCCTTGCGCAGCCGCAGGAAGACGCCGGGCGCCTCCTCCTCGGCCTCGAACCCGACCAGCAGAACGGCGGGCGCCTTCTCCAGAGAGGTGTACGTGACGCCCGTACCGTCGAGATCACGTCCGCGTCCGGCGATCCTCGCAGCGAGGAAGTCGGCTTCCTCGCTGCCGTGCACGCGCGCGCGGAAGTCGATGTCGTTCGTGTCGAGGGCCACGCGCGCGAACTTGCTGTACGCGTAGGCGTCCTCAATCGTGAGGCGGCCGCCGGTCAGGACGCCGGTCCTGCCGCGGGAGGCGAGCAGTCCCTGAGCGGCGATCTGCAGCGCCTCCGGCCAGGAGGCCGGTTCGAGGTCACCCTCCGCGTTCCGTACGAGGGGTGTCTGGAGCCGGTCCCGCTGCTGTGCGTAACGGAACGCGAAGCGCCCCTTGTCGCAGATCCACTCCTCGTTGACCTCGGGGTCGTTGGCGGCCAGCCGCCGCATGACCTTGCCGCGCCGGTGGTCGGTGCGGGTGGCGCAGCCGCCGGAGCAGTGCTCGCACACGCTCGGCGAGGACACGAGGTCGAAGGGCCGGGAGCGGAAGCGGTAGGCCGCCGAGGTCAGCGCGCCGACCGGGCAGATCTGGATGGTGTTGCCGGAGAAGTACGACTCGAAGGGGTCGCCCTCGCCGGTGCCGACCTGCTGCAGGGCGCCCCGCTCGACCAGCTCGATCATCGGGTCGCCCGCGATCTGGTTGGAGAAGCGGGTGCAACGGGCGCACAGCACGCACCGCTCACGGTCGAGCAGCACCTGCGTGGAGATCGGCACGGGCTTCTCGTACGTCCGCTTCTTGCCCTCGAAGCGCGACTCGGCCTGCCCGTGCGACATGGCCTGGTTCTGCAGCGGGCACTCGCCGCCCTTGTCGCAGACCGGGCAGTCCAGCGGGTGGTTGATGAGGAGGAGCTCCATCACACCGTGCTGGGCCTTCTCGGCGACCGGCGAGGTGAGGTGCGTCTTCACCACCATGCCGTCGGTGCAGGTGATGGTGCAGGAGGCCATGGGCTTGCGCTGGCCCTCGACCTCGACGATGCACTGCCGGCAGGCACCGGCCGGGTCGAGTAGGGGATGGTCGCAGAACCGGGGGATCTCGATGCCGAGCTGCTCGGCGGCCCGGATGACCAGGGTGCCCTTGGGCACGCTGATCTCGGCGCCGTCGATCGTCAGCGAGACGAGATCCTCCGGCGGGACCGCCGCCTCTCCCCCACCCGTGGGAGCGCTGGTGGTCACGGTCATGCGTTCACCTCCGTGCGGTCGGCCCAGGCCGTCGACTTGGCCGGGTCGAAGGGGCAGCCGCGGCCCGTGATGTGCTGCTCGTACTCCTCGCGGAAGTACTTCAGCGAGGAGAAGATCGGCGAGGCGGCGCCGTCGCCGAGGGCGCAGAACGACTTGCCGTTGATGTTGTCGGCGATGTCGTTCAGCTTGTCGAGGTCGGACATCACGCCCTTGCCGGCCTCGATGTCGCGCAGCAGCTGCACGAGCCAGTAAGTCCCTTCGCGGCACGGTGTGCACTTGCCGCAGGACTCATGGGCGTAGAACTCGGTCCAGCGGGTGACGGCGCGCACGACGCAGGTCGTCTCGTCGAAGCACTGCAGGGCCTTGGTGCCGAGCATGGACCCGGCGGCGCCCACCCCCTCGTAGTCGAGGGGTACGTCGAGGTGCTCGTCGGTGAACATCGGCGTCGAAGAGCCGCCCGGTGTCCAGAACTTGAGACGGTGGCCCGGCCGCATGCCGCCGCTCATCTCAAGGAGCTGGCGGAGTGTGATGCCGAGCGGGGCCTCGTACTGGCCGGGACTCGCGACATGGCCGCTGAGCGAGTAGAGCGTGAAGCCGGGGGACTTCTCACTGCCCATCGATCGGAACCATTCTTTGCCCCGGTTCAGGATTGCGGGAACCGACGCGATCGACTCGACGTTGTTCACAACAGTCGGGCACGCATAGAGGCCCGCCACCGCAGGGAAGGGGGGACGGAGCCGCGGTTGACCCCGGCGGCCTTCGAGCGAGTCGAGCAGTGCGGTCTCCTCACCGCAGATGTACGCGCCGGCGCCGGCGTGCACGGTGAGCTGGAGGTTCAGCCCGCTGCCCAGGATGTTCTCGCCGAGGTAGCCGGCCGCGTAGGCCTCGCGCACGGCCTCGTGCAACCGCCGCAATACGGGGACGACTTCACCACGCAGATAGATGAAGGCATGCGAAGACCTGATGGCATAACACGCGATGACGATGCCCTCGATGAGGCTGTGCGGGTTCGCGAAGAGGAGCGGGATGTCCTTGCACGTCCCCGGCTCCGACTCGTCGGCGTTGACAACTAGATAGTGCGGCTTTCCATCACCCTGGGGAATGAACTGCCATTTCATTCCCGTCGGGAATCCCGCGCCGCCACGGCCGCGCAGCCCGGAGTCCTTGACGTACGCGATCAGGTCGTCCGGGGACATCGCGAGCGCCTTGCGGAGCCCCTCGTATCCCTCGTGCCTTCGGTAGACGTCCAGCGTCCAGGACCGGTCCTCGTCCCAGAAGGCCGACAACACGGGTGCGAGCAGCTTCTCGGGGCTGTTGTTCCTGAGTTCGGGTGCCAAGGTCATCACTCCCCCTCCTCGGCGGCAGGCCCTGCCGGGTGGGCCGGGTCGGAGGCCGACGTGTCCTGTGGCGCATCGTGTGAGCTGAGGTGCTCGGTCGGCGACGGCTCGTGCACTTCCCTGTCCTGCGGCTCGTCCTCGTGCGGGCCGCCGTCCCGCGGATGGACCACGCGCGCGGGTGCGGCCTCTCCCCTTGCCAGGCGAAGGCCCACCAGCGACGCCGGTCCCGCACTGCCGCTCTCCTCGACGGCCCCTGGCCGCTCGTCGGGGAAGCCGGCCAGCATCCGCGCGGTGTCCTTGAAGGTGCAAAGGCGCGCCCCGCGCGTGGGCTCGACGTCCCGTCCCGCGCGGAGATCGTCGACGAGGCGCTTGGCGCTGGCCGGGGTCTGGTTGTCGAAGAACTCCCAGTTGACCATCACCACCGGCGCGAAGTCGCAGGCCGCGTTGCACTCGATGTGCTCCAGGGTGACCTTGCCGTCGTCGGTGGTCTCGCCGTTGCCGACGCCGAGGTGCTCCTGGAGCTCCTCGAAGATCGCGTCACCGCCCATCACCGCACACAGCGTGTTGGTGCAGACGCCCACCTGGTAGTCACCGCTCGGCTTGCGCCGGTACATCGTGTAGAAGGTCGCGACGGCGGTGACCTCGGCCGTGGTCAGGTTCAGCACATCCGCGCAGAACTGCATCCCGGTGCGCGTGACATGGCCCTCCTCCGCCTGCACGAGATGCAGCAACGGCAGGAGCGCGGACCGGGAGTCGGGGTAGCGGGCGATCACCTCGCGCGCGTCCGCCTCGAGCCGGGCTCGGACGTCGTCCGGGTAGGCGGGCGCGGGCAGTTCGGGCATGCCCAGGCTGACGCCCCGCTCCGAAGAACTGGTGGTCACCGGTCGACGCCTCCCATCACGGGGTCGATGGATGCGACGGCGACGATGACGTCGGCGACCTGGCCGCCCTCGCACATCGCCGCCATGGCCTGCAGGTTGGTGAAGGACGGGTCACGGAAGTGGACCCGGAAGGGGCGGGTGCCGCCGTCGGACACGGCGTGCACTCCGAGTTCGCCCTTGGGCGACTCGACGGCCGCGTACGCCTGTCCCGGCGGGACGCGGAAGCCCTCGGTGACCAGCTTGAAGTGGTGGATCAGGGCCTCCATGGAGGTGCCCATGATCTTCTTGATGTGGTCGAGGGAGTTGCCGAGCCCGTCCGGTCCCAGGGCGAGCTGGGCGGGCCAGGCGATCTTCTTGTCGGCGACCATGACCGGTCCCGGCTGCAGCCGGTCCAGGCACTGCTCGACGATCCTGAGGGACTGGCGCATCTCCTCCAGGCGGATCAGGAAGCGCCCGTAGGAGTCGCAGGTGTCGGCGGTCGGGACGTCGAAGTCGTATGTCTCGTAGTCGCAGTACGGCTGCGTCTTGCGCAGGTCGTGCGGCAGACCGGTGGAGCGCAGGATCGGGCCGGTGGCGCCGAGGGCCATGCAACCGGCCAGGTCGAGATAGCCGACGTCCTGCATACGGGCCTTGAAGATGGGGTTCCCGGTGGCGAGCTTGTCGTACTCCGGGAGGTTCTTCTTCATCTTCTTCACGAACTCGCGGATGTGGTCCACCGCGCCGGGCGGCAGGTCCTGCGCGAGTCCGCCGGGCCGGATGTAGGCGTGGTTCATCCTGAGGCCCGTGATGAGCTCGTAGATGTCGAGAATCATTTCACGATCACGGAATCCGTAGATCATGATCGTGGTGGCGCCGAGTTCCATGCCGCCGGTGGCGATGCACACCAGATGCGAGGAGAGCCGGTTCAGCTCCATCAGGAGCACCCGGATGATCTTGGCTCGCTCGGTGATCTGGTCCTCGATGCCGAGGAGTTTCTCGACGGCGAGGCAGTAGGCGGTCTCGTTGAAGAAGGACGTCAGATAGTCCATCCGCGTCACGAACGTGGTGCCCTGCGTCCACGTTCGGAACTCGAGGTTCTTCTCGATGCCGGTGTGGAGGTAGCCGATGCCGCAGCGGGCCTCGGTGACCGTCTCGCCGTCGATCTCCAGGATCAGACGGAGCACTCCATGGGTGGAGGGGTGCTGGGGCCCCATGTTGACAACGATGCGCTCGTCGTCGGCACGGGCCGCGGACTGGACGATCTCGTCCCAGTCGCCACCGGTGACCGTGTAGACGGTGCCTTCAGTGGTCTCGCGAGGAGAGGCTTGCGAAGTGCTCACGAGTACGACCTCCGCTGGTCCGGAGCCGGGATCTGGGCGCCCTTGTACTCGACGGGGATGCCGCCGAGGGGGTAGTCCTTGCGCTGCGGATGGCCCTGCCAGTCGTCCGGCATCATGATCCGCGTCAGGGCCGGATGACCGTCGAAGACGATCCCGAAGAAGTCGTAGGTCTCGCGCTCGTGCCAGTCGTTGGTGGGATAGACGGAGACCAGGGACGGGATCTTCGGGTCGGCGTCCGGGGCGCTGACTTCGAGGCGGATCAGCCGGTTGTGGGTGATCGAGCGCAGGTGGTAGACGGCGTGCAGCTCGCGGCCCTTGTCGTGCGGGTAGTGGACGCCACTGACGCCGGTACACAGCTCGAAGCGCAGGGCGGGGTCGTCGCGCAGGGTGCGGGCGACGCGCAGCAGGTGTTCGCGCTCGATGTGGAAGGTGAGTTCGCCGCGGTCGACGACCGTCTTCTCGATCGCGTTGTCCGGGAGGAGTCCTTGCTCCTCCAGGGCGCCCTCCAGTTCGTCGGCGACCTCGTCGAACCAGCCCCCGTAGGGGCGGGCCGCCGGTCCCGGGAGGCGGACCGAGCGGACCAGGCCGCCGTAGCCGGAAGTGTCGCCGCCGTTGTTGGCGCCGAACATGCCGCGCTGGACGCGGATCTCCTCACCGCCCTCGCCGCGCTGGCCGGGGAGGTTCGAGGCCCCGAGATCCTTCTCCGGGTTGACCCCGTTGGTGCCGTTCGCGTCGCTCACCGCAGCAGCCCCTTCATCTCGATCGTGGGCAGGGCCTTGAGCGCCGCTTCCTCCGCCTCGCGGGCCGCTTCCTCGGCGTTCACGCCGAGCTTGGAGGACTGGATCTTCTGGTGCAGCTTGAGGATGGCGTCCATCAGCATCTCGGGCCGTGGCGGGCAGCCGGGCAGATAGATGTCGACCGGCACGATGTGGTCGACGCCCTGGACGATCGCGTAGTTGTTGAACATGCCGCCCGAGGAGGCGCAGACCCCCATGGAGATCACCCACTTGGGGTTCGGCATCTGGTCGTAGACCTGGCGCAGCACCGGCGCCATCTTCTGGCTCACCCGGCCGGCCACGATCATCAGGTCCGCCTGGCGGGGCGAACCGCGGAAGACCTCCATGCCGAAGCGCGCCAGGTCGTAGCGGCCGGCGCCGGTGGTCATCATTTCGATGGCGCAGCAGGCCAGCCCGAACGTGGCCGGGAAGACGGACGCCTTGCGCACCCAGCCCGCGGCCTGCTCGACGGTGGTCAGCAGGAATCCGCTCGGCAGCTTTTCTTCGAGTCCCATGTGTTAAAGGCCCCTCAGTCCCATTCCAGGCCGCCGCGCCGCCATACGTACGCGTACGCGACGAAGACGGTGAGCACGAAGAGCAGCATCTCCACGAGCCCGAAAATCCCCAGGGCGTCGAAGGTGACGGCCCAGGGGTAGAGGAAGACGATCTCGATGTCGAAGACGATGAAGAGCATCGCCGTCAGGTAGTACTTGATGGGGAAGCGCCCGCCGCCGGCCGGCGTGGGGGTCGGCTCGATCCCGCACTCGTAGGCCTCGAGCTTGGCCCGGTTGTACCGCTTCGGACCGATCAGCGTGGCCATGACCACGGAGAAGATCGCAAAGCCTGCCCCGAGGGCTCCCAGTACGAGGATGGGCGCATATGCGTTCACCGCTCCTCGCTCCTCTCAGTCGGCACTGACTGCTGGCGATGGCATCGGACTCACACCAACCTCATACGCCTCTCCAACCCCGCCCGTCCCGGCGAAGATCGAGAACATGTGAAGCAGGTCACAAGCCCAACTGCCTCGCATCTTATGCCCGCCGCTCTGTGATCTGCGACACGGGGTATTACACAAGCTTTGTGATCTCCACCACCTGATGAAGGATCATGAAGTCGGATGAGCGGTGATCTTCGTACGCGAAGCGTCCAAGTGATCACCAGAGGTGACATTTTCGCTCGTCGGCGCAGCTCGGGAGGGGCGTCTCAATATCAAGAGACTTCCCTTGCATGCAAATTGGTGCTGGACGAGATGTCCTGATAGGGCGACGCGTTCACACATCAGGGGGGGTGTGCGGTCCGGTGTGGACGCGTGCACGCATTCACGAGCGGGACCCGGCCGTGACGCGAGCGCAACCGGGCCGTGATCTTCACGCGAGACGCGCACATTGCTGTGACCGTTGCGTGACCTCCGCCACACCCCGAAAGGCGCCCGGGAACGGGGCTTGGCCACCTGCCTCAACCAGTGGTAAGCGCGGGGCAATTCGGGCGTAATCATGAAACGCCGTGATCACAGGCCTGATGGGCCGCGTCCGCAATGTCCGTTACGGCGTCAATAAAGAGCGAGCCGCCCGGAATTCGGGCCGCCGGTTGAACAACTGTGGCGCACCACACGTTTCTTGAAGGTATGGAGGAGCCCCTGATACCCGTTGTTCTCATGTCCCACACCGCTCACATACGCAGCCACCGGAAGCCCCGCCGCAGCGCGACCACGAGTCTCGCGGTGCGCGCCGGAGTTGCCGGTGGCGTCCTCAGCATGGCTGCCGCGGGCGCGTCGGCCTCGGCGAGCGCCGCCGAGACCACGCAGACCCTGCAACTGCCCACCCTGACGGCCGATCTGGCCACTCAGGTCGCCCAGTCCGCGGACGCCACGCAGCAGGCAGCCGCGAACTACGAGCTGCAGGCCGAGCGTGACGCGGCCGCCGCAAAGGCCGCGAAGCAGGCCAAGGCGGACCTCGCAGAGGCGAAGAAGAAGGCCGAGGCCAAGCAGAAGGCCGAGGCCGCCCGGAAGGCCGCCGCCGAGCAGGCCGCTTCCCGCAGCACGCAGCGGACCACCCTGGCCGCCATCACGACGAGCACTTCGACGTCCACGGCCACCGGTTCGGCCGCCGCGATCGTCGACTTCGTCAAGGCTCAGGTCGGTAAGGCGTATGTGTCCGGTGCGACCGGTTCATCCGCTTACGACTGCTCGGGTCTGGTGCAGACCGCCTTCAAGCAGATCGGCATCAGCCTGCCGCGGGTCTCGCAGGACCAGTCGACCGCCGGCACCCCGGTCTCGCTGAGCGACCTGCAGCCGGGCGACATCCTGTACTGGGGCAGTGCGGGCAGCGCGTACCACGTGGCGGTGTACGTCGGCGACGGCATGTTCGTCGGTGCGCAGAACCCGTCCACCGGTGTGGTCGAGAGGCCGCTCTCCTACGACCCGCCGACCGGCGCGGTGCGGGTGCTCTGACACCCCGCAGCACAACACGTGTTGCACGGACGCACGGAAGGGCCGCAGCCGCTCGGGGGCAGCGGCCCCTCCGTCCATGCCGCCGGGTCGAATGCCGGGCGGGTCTATCCCAGGTCGAAGGTGTTGGGCAGGCCGAGCTTGTAGCGCAGTTCGTCGGCCCGCTTCAGGGGCTCCAGCTCGGGCGGCCGGTACAGCTCCCAGATCTCACACGGCTCGGCGTCCGAATTGTCCGCGTCCAGGAGGGCGTTGACGGCCCGTCGCGCGGACTCGTTGGCGCCCTCCATCGTCGCCAGGTCGACATCGGTGTGGACGTAGTCGCCGGCGAGGAAGAAGTTCGGCACCTTCGTGCGGGCCGAAGGACGGTTGTAGAGCGTTCCCGTCGGGTGGATGAGGAGCTGTTCGCGGTTCTGCGGGTTCGGGCCGCCGAGACCGGTCACCGCCGGGTCCATGAACCAGCCGAGGCGGTCCTCGTCCCTGAGGGGCGTCTTGCCCGAGTCGTTGACACCGTCCTTCAGCTGGGCCCACAGCTCGGCGACGATCTCGTCCTTCGTGCACTCCCTGGCCGTCTTGCCATACAGGATGCCCGGCTTGTCCCACTCGGAGATGATCGCGGACAGGCAGTCGTGGGCCTGTCCGTCGCCGTAGTCACGCGAGAAGTCCCTTACGTCCCAGAACTGCGCCTGCCCGATGCCCGTCACCGACCAGGGTGAGTCGAGGCAGTTGATGTGGCCGTGCACGACGGGTGTGGGCGTGCGCAGATAGAACATCACGCCGGTCATCCAGTCCGTCTGCAGCGCGTCGCAGCGCGCCAGCTGCGGGTCCGCCGCCCGCAGCGCCCTGCCCCACGTCCCGCGGGCGTGCTCGACGGGCATGGCGCAGACGTAGTGGTCGGCGGTGACGGTGCGCTCCCGGCTGCCGTCACGGGCGGCGACACGTACGCCGGTCACGCGGCCGCCCTCGTACACGACCTCCCTGACCTGTGTTCCGAGCACGAACTCGACGCCCTGGGAGCGGAGGTGGGTCTCCCAGGGATCGATCCAGGCCTCGCTGGTGGGGGCGTCGAGGACGCGGTCGATGTCGGCGTCGCCGTCCAGGCCGCGGCCGAGCAGGCCCCACAGGATCAGGGCCTCGATGATGACCCGGCCGACGGTGCGGGTGGACGCCACTTCCGCGCGCGTGGCGACGAGGTTGCGGGTCTGGCCGATGCCGAGGAGGGTGCGGTACTCCTCGCTCATCTCCTCGGCGCGGATGAAGTCCCACCAGGCGGTCTTCTCCCACTGGTCCTCGCGGCGGGCGTCGCAGCTGGTGAGGTGGACGAGGAGCCGGTCGGCGAAGTAGGCGGCCTCGTGGGCGGGCAGGCGGGTGCCCAGGTCCAGGGCGGAGAGGATCTGGTCGCGGATCCAGGACGGGGTGATGTCGCCGGGGGCGGGTGGCGTGGTGACGCGGCGCAGGGGGAAGTGCAGGTCCGGGCGGCCCGAGCTGCGGGCGAACAGTTCCTCGGTGGCGTTGCGCAGATTGCCGTGGACGCCGTTCGCGTTGCCGGGGAAGGGGATGCGGCGCATCGTGTCCGGCAGGTTCCGGTAGAAGCCCGGGAAGAAGCGGAAGCCGTGCTCGCCGGGGAGCGGCGCCCGGCCGCCGGTCCCCGTGCCCGGGACGGGTATGGAGCGGGCCTTGCCGCCGAGGACGTCGTAGTACTCGTAGACGGTGACGGCGTAGCCGCGTTCGGCGAGTTCGTGGGCGGCGCTGAGGCCGGAGACTCCGCCGCCGAGGACCGCGACACGCTTGCCCGCGGCGGCCGCGTGCGCGCGTCCGGCGGGCCATAAGGCGAGGGCGCCGGCCGCTCCCCCGGCGCCGGCGAGGAAGCGTCTGCGGGTGTGGCCGGTGTTCTCCTGCGACTGCCGCGCGTGCTCTGTTGTCATGAACAACGGAGGGTAGGGAGGGACTCTGCATGTAGTAACCCGGTTCTCCCGCCACCCACAGCATCCTCACAACCACAAGGAGGCACAGACATGCCATGTGTGTTCGTGCAAGGCAGGCCCGTCGACTCGTATCCGCCGCTCGCGCCCGAGGCCCGGCGCGGGAGGGTGCGGCGCGTGACGGAGGTCGGGGAGGAGGTGCTGCACCGGCCGTGCCGGGACGTGACCGAGTTCGGGCCCGATCTCGCCGCGCTCATCGACGACATGTTCCTGACGATGTACGTCGCCGAAGGGGCCGGGCTCGCGGCGAACCAGGTCGGCGTGGACCTGCGGCTGTTCGTGTACGACTGCCCGGACGACGAAGGCGTCCGGCACGTCGGGCACGTCGTCAACCCGGTGCTCGACACCCTCGCCCCGGCCGGGCGCCGGCTGCTCGACGAGGCAGAGGGGTGTCTTTCGGTGCCGGGCGCCGTGATGGACGTACCGCGTCCGGACCGGGCAATGGTGCGCGGGTTCGACAAGGACGGCGAGCCCCTCACGATCGAGGGCACGGGGTACTTCGCGCGCTGCCTGGCGCACGAGACCGACCACTGCAACGGCCAGGTCTACCTGGACCGCCTCTCCAAGCGGGAGCGGAAGGACGCGCTCAGGCAGGTGGCGGACCGGCGCGACGAGGTGTTCGCGCGCCGGGCCGCCAACGTGGAGGCTCTCAGGAGCTGAGCGCTCCGCGGGACGTGCTGCGATGTGGGGGTCGCTCGTCTGCGGCATCGGCGTGGCCGGTCGCTCCCCCACTCTCGAACTCCGCTCGAGCGGGGGACCCTCATCGCGGCCGTGGACTTCGCCGGACCTGCTCGGTCACGCCTTCGGGGCCACCCTGCTCAGCCCGTTGATGATGCGGTCCATCGCGTCGCCGCCGGTCGGGTCCGTCAGGTTCGCCAGCAGCTTCAGGGTGAACTTCATCAGCATGGGGTGGGTCAGACCGCGCTGGGCCGCGATCTTCATGACCTTCGGGTTGCCGATGAGCTTCACGAAGGCGCGGCCCAGCGTGTAGTAGCCGCCGTAGGTGTCCTTGAGGACGCGCGGGTAGCGCTGCAGGGCGAGTTCGCGGCTCGCGGGCGTCGGACGGGCGTGGGCCTGGACGATGACGTCGGCGGCGATCTGGCCGGACTCCATGGCGTAGGCGATGCCCTCGCCGTTGAAGGGGTTCACCAGGCCGCCGGCGTCGCCGACCAGGAGGAGGCCCTTGGTGTAGTGGGGCTGGCGGTTGAAGGCCATCGGGAGCGCGGCTCCGCGGATCGGCCCGGTCATGTTGTCCGGGGTGTAGCCCCAGTCCTCCGGCATGGAGGCGCACCAGGCCTTGAGGACCTCGCGCCAGTCGAGTTCCTTGAAGGAGTCGGAGGTGTTCAGGACGCCCAGGCCGACGTTGGAGGTGCCGTCGCCCATGCCGAAGATCCAGCCGTAGCCGGGGAGCAGGCGGTCCTGGGGGCCCCGGCGGTCCCAGAGCTCCAGCCAGGACTCCAGGTAGTCGTCCTCGTGGCGGGGCGACTCGAAGTACGTGCGCACCGCGACGCCCATCGGTCGGTCCTCGCGGCGGTGCAGGCCCATCGCCAGCGACAGGCGCGTCGAGTTGCCGTCGGCGGCGACCACGAGCGGGGCGTGGAAGGTGACTTCGCGCTTCTCCTCGCCGAGCTTGGCGTGCACGCCGGTGATGCGGCCGGTGCGATCGTCGATGATCGGGGCGCCGACGTTGCAGCGCTCGAAGAGCCGGGCGCCCGCCTTCTGGGCGTTGCGGGCGAGTTGCTCGTCGAAGTCGTCGCGCTTGCGGACGAGGCCGTAGTCCGGGAAGGAGGCGAGATCCGGCCAGTCCAACTGGAGGCGGACGCCGCCGCCGATGATGCGCAGCCCCTTGTTGCGCAGCCAGCCGGCCTCCTCGGAGACGTCGATGCCCATCGCCACGAGCTGCTTGACGGCGCGCGGAGTCAGGCCGTCGCCGCAGACCTTCTCGCGCGGGAACTCGGTCTTCTCCAGCAGCAGCACGTCGAGGCCGGACTTGGCGAGGTGGTACGCCGTCGTGGAGCCGGCCGGGCCCGCGCCCACGACGATCACATCGGCGGTGTTCTCGGAGAGGGGCTCGGAGTGGGGTTCGGTCACGACGGTCACGGCGGGATCTCCCCAAGTTCGACAAATCTCTGTGCCGAGCGGCACTGGACACAGGCAGTCTATTCAGCAGAATTGATCACCAGGCTGAAGGGCTGCCCTCGTGAACCGAGCTCTCCCCGTAGTACGGCTGCGCGTCCCCACCGACGAGGACGCGGTCGCCTGGCACCGGGTCTTCGACGACCCGGACGTCATGGAGTTCCACGGCGGGAAATCCGCCGACCTGTCCGTCTACGAGGAGCTCACCGCCCGGCAGCGCAGACATGACGCGGAGCTCGGCTTCTGTCTGTGGACCATGGTCGACGAGTTGGGGCAGGTCATGGGCTTCACGGGCGCCCAGCCGTGGCCGCGGGAGTGGGGCCCCACGGGCGAGATCGAGATCGGCTGGCGGCTCGGGCGGGACTTCTGGGGCAAGGGGTACGCCACCGCGGCCGCGCAGATGACGCTGGAACGGCTCAGGGCGGCGGGAGTGCCGAGCGTGGTGGCGATGGTCAGGCCCGGGAACGAGCGCTCCATCGCCGTCACCCGGCGGCTGGGCATGGAGCTGGCGGAGACCTTCCTGCACCCCCTGCTCCAGGAGGACGCCCTCTGCTTCCGGCTCCAGCTCCAAAGCAGTCACACTCGGTAATCGACTGCTACAGAAAGACACTTGGCGCTTCCGGTCGACGCCCCCGTGCGGTTACCCTTCCAGTACCGCTGGGGGTGACATCTGTGCGAATAACACCCAAAACACCCGAGGTACGCGTGCCACGGCTGGTCGGACTGATGGCCATGGACGCGCGCAGGACGGCGGAGGCGACCGGCCTCTTCCTGAATGCGCCGGACCGCCCCGACTTCCACCGGACCGTGGTCGAGTACGTCGTACGGCAGTACCCGCAGCCCAATGCGGAGGTGCCGCGGGACTCCGTGATCTACGTGTGGTTCGACTTCGGCGAGGGAGAGGGCGGCGGAGGTGTGCGCGAGCCGCGCATCCCCCGGCCTCCGACCGGCGGGCTGCAGCGCGAACTGGACGAGCCGGGCGACCCGTACATCGTCAGCTCCGCCTGAGCGTCAGCCCTTGAAACCGCGGTGCAGGGCCACGACCCCGCCCGTCAGGTTCCGCCACGCCACCTTCGACCAGCCGGCCTTCTGCAGGTGCTCGGCCAGCGCGGGCTGGTCGGGCCAGGCACGGATGGACTCGGCGAGGTAGACATAGGCGTCCGGGTTCGAGGAGACCGCGCGGGCCACCGGCGGCAGGGCGCGCATCAGGTACTCGGTGTAGACCGTGCGGAAGGGCGCCCAGGTCGGGTGCGAGAACTCGCAGATCACCACGCGGCCGCCGGGCCTGGTCACCCGGTACATCTCGCGCAGGGCGGCGTCGAAGTCCTGCACGTTGCGCAGTCCGAAGGAGATCGTGACGGCGTCGAAGGTGTCGTCCTTGAACGGCAGCTTCGTCGCGTCGCCCGCGGTCAGCGGCAGCCAGGAGTGCTTCTTCTTGCCGACCTGGAGCATGCCGAGCGAGAAGTCGCAGGGGACGACGTACGCGCCCGTGCGGGCGAAGGGCAACGAGGACGTGGCCGTGCCGGCGGCCAGGTCCAGGATCTTCTGCGCGGGCCGGGCGTCGACCGCCCGGGCCACCTCCTTGCGCCACACCCGGTCCTGGCCGAGCGACAGCACGTCGTTCGTCAGGTCGTACCGTTCCGCCACGTCGTCGAACATCGAGGCGACTTCGTGCGGCTGCTTGTTCAGGGAAGCGCGGGTCACGCCGCCATTCTTGCAGCACGGCCCGCGGCTCCCGCTCAGGGGAGGAGCCTGGGCTTCTTCTTCGCAGCCACGTCCTCCACCCAGCAGCACAGCAGGATGAACAAGGCGATCAGGATCCGGCCGACCCATCTCGCCGGAGGTGGGGGCTAACGGCGCCTGTGGACGAGGCGCCCCGCGCAGACCGTCGCGATGCACGCGCCGGTTTCGTCGAAGACCGCGAGGTCGGCCCGGCCGGAGTCGACCAGCGCCTCAGACCGCGCACCGGATACGACGAGGACGTCGTTGCGGTCGGCTGCCGCCCGCAGTTCGGGTGAGTCGGCGTACTGCGCGAGGATCGCCACGGCACCCGACTTCAGCACGGCGTGAATGCGTTCGCGTGGGCTCGGGGCGTCGGGAAGCGGGCCCTCGTGGAGGCGCCCGGGCTCCAGGACGCCCGGCCAATTCCGCACCCGCGCCTGCGGAAACCGGTCCCGGACCGCCGCCAGCGGACCCACCGCGGCGATCCGGTTCCCGTCGACCGCCACGGCGCCGTCCTCGATCGGTTCGGCGTCCCTGCCGGTGCGGACCTCGTCCGCCGCGTGGATCGTCAGCACCGGTACCTCAGTTGGAAGCCAGCAGCTTCAGCTCGGGATGCGCGGTGCCGCCCGCGATCGCCGTGGACGAGATGTGCGACATCACCCGCTCGTCGACCGGGTCGTTCGCCGGGTCGTCGTGGACGACGATGTGCTCGTACGTCGTGGTCCGCTGGGCGGGAACGCGCCCGGCCTTCCTGATCAGTTCGATGATCTCGAGCCGGTTGGAGCGGTGCTTGGCGCCGGCCGAGGAGACGACGTTCTCCTCCAGCATGATCGAGCCGAGGTCGTCGGCGCCGTAGTGCAGCGACAGCTGCCCGACCTCCTTGCCGGTGGTCAGCCAGGACCCCTGGATGTGCTGGACGTTGTCCATGAACAGCCGCGCGACAGCGATCATCCGCAGGTATTCGAAGAGCGTGGCCTGGGTGCGGCCCTTCAGATGGTTGTTCTCGGGCTGGTAGGTGTACGGGATGAAGGCGCGGAAGCCGCCCGTCCGGTCCTGTACGTCACGGATCATCCGCAGGTGCTCGATGCGCTCGGCGTTGGTCTCGCCGGTGCCCATGAGCATGGTGGACGTCGACTCGACACCCAGGCCGTGCGCGGTCTCCATGATCTCCAGCCAGCGCTCGCCGGACTCCTTGAGCGGGGCGATGGCCTTGCGCGGCCGCTCGGGGAGCAGCTCGGCACCGGCGCCCGCGAAGGAGTCGAGGCCCGCGGTGTGGATCCGCGAGATCGCCTCCTCCACGCTCACCTCGGAGATCCGGGCCATGTGCTCGACCTCGCTCGCCCCCAGGCTGTGGATGACGAGCTGCGGGAACTCCTTCTTGATGGCGGCGAAGTGCTTCTCGTAGTACTCGACGCCGTAGTCCGGGTGGTGCCCGCCCTGGAACATGATCTGGGTGCCGCCGAGCTCGACGGTCTCCGCGCAGCGCCGCAGGATGTCGTCCAGATCCCGCGTCCAGCCCTTCGCCGTGTCCTTGGGGGCGGCGTAGAAGGCACAGAACTTGCACGCCGTGACACACACGTTCGTGTAGTTGATGTTGCGCTCGATGATGTACGTCGCGATGTGCTCGGTGCCGGCGTACTTACGGCGGCGTACGGCGTCGGCGGCGGCGCCCAGCGCATGCAGCGGGGCGTCGCGGTAGAGGTCGAGTGCCTCTTCGGGGGTGATCCGACCACCGGCCGCGGCACGGTCGAGGACGGACTGAAGGTCGGCCTTCTCGGTCACCGGGGCGTCCCTTTCGTCAAGGGTTGTGGACAGACCTGCCCAGCCTACGTCAGGCCGTGTACGCCCCGATCAGCAGCCCGAGAAACGCCCCGCAGAGCATGAGCAGGCGAAACCGTGGTCCCCAGCCTCACACGGCGCCGAACAGAGAGGCGAGCCCCCGGTCGAGGGCCGGTTCCAGGGGTTCGCCGCCCGGCTCGGTGACCGTGTAGGAGCGGAGCAGGAAGCGGTGCAGGGCACTGGTCTCGAAGCGGACCGCCGCAATGCCCTGCGGGGCGTGGAGTTCCACGACGGTGTGGGCCGGGCCGTGCGGGCTCAGTCGTACCGTGCCGAGACCCGCAGGACCACCCAGACCCTCCTCAAGAAGGCTGCGGGCGAACGTCCAGGTCACCTCCTCCTTGTCGAGCGAGATCCAGGCCGGGAAGACGAAATGGACCGCCAGCGGGTCGTCGGAGAGATATCGGAGGGTGACGGGCACCGCCAGCTCCTCCTGGTCGGGGGTGAGCAGGTGGGCGCCGGTGGGCTGCTCCAGGGCTATGTACACGAGGGGGCTCCCTTTTCAGGCATGTAGAGCATTTCGCTGCATGTCGGGTTCCGCGGCGGCCCGTTGGGCCTGTGCACCTCTTGGGAGCCCCTTCGGGGCGCGGACATTACGCCGTGACAGAAAACAACTCACGTGACGTGCGCCACATCGGCGATACATCGCAACTTTGATTGAAACTTTTGCCATCTAGGCTTACAAAACCTCCCCCACCCTCAGTAGTTGGCAACTGGAGCGTTCCGCCATGTCCGACGGTTCCACTGCAGTGTCCGCACCGGCTTCCGCGTCCCACGCCGCCACGGCCGCGTATGCCCGGATCTACGAGGAACAGCAGCCGCGACTCGTCGCATACGCCCGCTCGCTCACCCGGAACGCCTGGACCGCCGAAGACCTCGTCGCAGAGGCGCACTTCCGGGTGTGGCGGCGGCTGGCCGCGGGGCACGAGATCGACAATGTGCCGGCGTATCTGATGACCACGGTGCGGCACCTCGCGATCGCCGCCGGGAGCGCGGTCCGCGAGACGCCGCGGGACCCGCACGGCGAGGAGCGGGTCGAGACGGACGGTCACCCGCACACGGACGACCCCGCCGAGCGGGTGTCCTCCGTCGACCTGGTGGTACGGGTGCTGGGGCAGTTGCCCGAGCGGTGGGTGAAGGCGCTGTGGCTGGCCGAGGCGGAGGGACAGCCGCTGGCCGCGATCGGTCCGCAGCTCGGGACCAAGGAGGGTGCCACGGCGGTGCTGTTGCACCGGGCCCGCGAGGGTATGCGGCAGGCGTTCCTGCGGACGCAGACCGGTGCGCCCGACGACCCCGCATGCCAGGTGTACTGGGCGCGGATGCCCGCGTACGTGCGGGGTGCGGCGACGTCCAAGCAGTCCGAACGGCTGCTCGGGCATGTGGACGCCTGCGACGACTGCCGGACGCGGCTGGCCGCCCTGATGAGCGCCAACGACCGGCTGCCCGCGCTCGTCGGACCGGCGCTTCTCGTGTTCGCGGTGGGCGGTGCGGGCAAGTTCCTGCTCGCCCTGACCGCCGGATCGGCCGGTGCGGCGACCGCGGCCGGCGGGCACGGCGGGCTGCTGCACGGAGTGCGCCAAGGGGCGGTCGGCGGTTCGAAGACGCAGGTGGCGGCGGCTGCCGGAGCGGTCGTGGCGGGCGCCGCCGCGCTCCTGCTCGTCCTCGGCCCGGGCGACGCAGGTCGGCTCCCGGCCCAGCGCACTCCGGTGGCCGACGCACCCGCGGCTCAGGTCCCGGTGGCCGGGACGCCGGAGGGGCCGTCGTCGACGGGCGCGCGGAGCGAGGCACCGAAGAAGGGCGGTACGTCGGCTCGCCCGGCCGGCGTTCAGGGCAGCGAACGGGTGCGCCCGGCCGGGAACGCCGCACCGGCCGTACCGAAGCCCCATCATGCCGACGGGCCCGCCCCGGCTCCGAGCGGGAACACGGCCGGGGGCAGGAAGGACGACACACCGCCGACGACCAAGCCCACACCGAAGAAGCCGACCGAACCCACTCCCAAGAAGCCGACCAAGCCCACACCGAAGAAGCCGACCAAGCCCGCTCCGAAGGGCACGGAACCGGCTCCCCCGAAGACGGGCGGTCCGGACGAAGGCCCGAAGACTCCGCCCTCCCCCACCGACCCGTACCCGGAACCCCCGGCTCCGACCGAACAGCCCCCGGAGACGCCGGCACCTCCCGCCCCGGAGTCTCCGGAAAATCCGGCGCCTCCGGCCGAGGAAGCTCCCGAAACCCCGGCGCCTCCCAGCGAGGAGAGTCCCGAAACCTCGTCGGGCCCCACCGACGACTCCCCCGCAACCCCGTCGGGCCCCACCGACGACTCCCCCGCAACCCCGGCAGCCCCCTCCGACGGCACCAGCACGCCCCCCGTCACACCGCCCGCCCAGGACCCGTCACCGACCACGCCCAGCCCCACCGGGACCGAGCCCCCGTCCGGCTCCGGGCCCGCCGCCCCACCGGTCTCCACACCTCCCGGAGACGACTGCGGGAACCCGCACGGCAGCGCAGGGCACGGCCCGGAGTAAACCGCCGAGCCCGGGAGGCCACCTCATCCACGGATCACGGGTGCGCGGTGCGCCCGCCGCGCACCGCCGGCCGGGTGGGCGTGACGTCTACAGTGGGGGCGAGGAGGCCTGATGAGCAGCGGAAACCACACCAGCTCGCGTACCTCGCGAAGCCGCTCTCCGGTGCCGCCACAGGTACCGATCTCGCCGCCGACGGCGGCATGCACGGGCTACCGGTCCGCCCCCGGGCCTGATCTCCGGCATGGAACCGTCCGCAAGGAGAGCCCGCCGTGAAGACCCGCTGCCTCAGACATCCCGGCCTCGGCACCGTCACCGTCCTCGCCGTCGCCGCGCTCAGCGCCTGCGGCGGCTCCGGTGCCGAACCGGGGGGCGGCGCGCACGGTGCCCCGCTGGTGGGCGTCGACTATCCCCGCTCCGACACCGACTTCTGGACCTCGTACATCAAGTACACCCCTCGGTTCGCCAAGGAGCTCGGTCTGAGGCTGGAGACGACCGACTCGCAGAACGACGTCGGCAATCTCGCCGCCAACGTACAGACGCTCATCATCCACGGGGTGAAGGGCGTGGCGATGGCTCCGCAGAGCACCGGCGCGATCGGGCCCGTCCTGCGGCAGCTGTCCGCCCAGCAGATCCCCGTGGTCACCCTGGACACCCGCCCCGACACCGGCCACGTCTACATGATCGTCCGTGCCGACAACCGCGCGTACGGCGAGAAGGCCTGCCGGTTCCTCGGCACCGAGCTCGGCGGCGAGGGCAAGGTCGTCATGCTCGAAGGCGACCTCGCCTCGATCAATGCCCGGGACCGCACCGAGGGGTTCAACGGGTGCATGAAGGAGAACTACCCCAAGATCCAGGTCTTCGGCGAGGCGACCGACTGGGACGGGGCGATCGCTGCCCGGAAGCTGCAGACGGATCTCACCGCTCACCCGGACATCAAGGGCGTCTACATGGAGGCCAGCTCCGAGCTCTCGGGCACCCTCCAGGTGCTCCGGCAGCAGGGTCTGCTGGTCGGCCCGAAGGACGACAAGCACGTGTTCGTGGTCTCCAACGACGGCACCCCCAGGGAGCTCGAGAGCATCGCCCGGGGCGAGATCGACGCGACGGTCTCCCAGCCCGCCGACCTCTATGCGAAGTACGCCCTGTCCTATGTGAAGGCGGCGATCGAAGGCAAGACGTTCAAGCCGGGCCGGACCGACCACAACAGCACGATCGTCCAGGTCCGCAAGGGTGTGCTGGAGGACCAGCTCCCCGCCCCGCTGGTGACAGCCCGCGGCGGGACCTACGGCGGGGTCCCCAGTCTCAGGAGCGACGACACGTCCCTCTGGGGCAACAACCGCTGACCTGCGCTTCGTCTATTCGACTTTCGACATCCGCGCCGTGGGCTTGCCCTCGGCGTCGCTGTCCGACATGTACTTGAGGTCGTTGCCCACCCGGGCCAACCGCACCGTGTGCGCCACCGGGTTGCACCCGGTGTGATTGGACTTGGCGCCCACCGACGTCGTCACGAGCTCCTGCTTCGTCACCTTCTTCAGGGTCAGTACGTCGTTGCAGACGCCCCCGAGCTGGTCGGTCTGCCGGACTCGGCCCACCTCCCCGCCCACACCGGCCTGATGGACCGTCACCCGGAAGGTGCCCGCGGGCAGGGCGCCGTTGAGGACGAGGCCCTGACCCTCCCAGGTGCCGAGGTAGCCGGCGGGCACGGCGGACCCGGTGGCGCCGTCGGCGGCGGTGGGGTCGCCGGTGGGTGAGGCGCTCGATGTGGCGCCCGGCTGTGGGGGGCGCGCACCGCTGCCGGAACTGCCCGCGTTGTTCTCAACTCTGCCCGGCAAGAGGTCGAAGAGGAACACCGACCCCACCGTCACCGCCGCCAGCGCCCCGGCCACCGCCAGCGCCACCGTGCAGCTCAGCTGCCGTCCGCGCCCGCCTTCCCCCGGCACGGACGTCGCCGCAACGGACACGGAAAGCCTGCCCGGACCCTGCTCGACGGGAGGCGCGTCCCGCGGCTCGGGCACGGAGGCGGGAGGCGCATGAAGGGCAGAGACAGAAGCGGCGGGGACAGGAACGGCAGGCGCAGGCGCGGAAACCGAGGGGGCGGAGAAAGCCGCAGCCCCCGGCATCACCGGCGCAGGCCCGAACTCCCCCGTCGTCGGCTGCCCGGCCAACGCCCGGCCGGCCGTCGACCGCCCGGCCCCTTCGCCACCCGCCGTCACCGCATCCCCGACCGAGGGGCTGCTGAACTCCACCGGCCCCGAGGGCGCCTCGTCCCCCGCCTCCAGGTTCAGCAGCTTCACGACGCTGCGGCTCACCTGTTCCACCAGCGTCCCCGGCAGCCACCCGCTCGCCACCAGCCGCGCCGCCCCCTCGGGAGCGAGCCGCCGTGCCAGCTCACCGGGCGTCGGCCGCCGGCCCGGCTCCTTGACCAGGCACGCCTCCACCACCTCCCGCAACTCACCGCTCAGCGAGCCGAGTTCGGGCTCCTCGTGGACGACCTTGTACAGCAGCGCCGCGGACGAGTCGCCGGGGAACGGCTGCTCTCCGGTCGCCGCATACGCCAGTACCGCGCCCAGCGAGAAGACGTCGGCCGCCCCTGTGGCCCCCTTCCCCAGGATCTGCTCGGGCGACATGTAACCGGGGGAGCCGATGGACACACCGGTGGACGTCAGGGACGCCGTACCGTCGGTCGCCCGCGCGATGCCGAAGTCGATCAGCAGCGGGCCGTCGAGCGTCAGCAAGACGTTGGACGGCTTCACGTCCCGGTGCACCAGGCCCAGTTCGTGCACCGCCGCCAGCGCCTCCGCCAGCCCCGCACCCAGCACCCGTACCGAATGAGCCGGCAGCGGGCCGCCGTCCGCGACCGCCGCCGCCAGCGACGGGCCCGCCGCGTACGCCGTGGCCACCCAGGGGACGTCCGCCCCGGGGTCCGCGTCGAGCACCGGAGCCGTCCATGCGCCGCCCACCCGCCGCGCGGCCTCCACCTCACGGCGGAAGCGGGCGCGGAACTCCTCGTCGAGCGCGAAGTGCGGGTGCAC
The DNA here is from genome assembly GCF_040682555.1 of Streptomyces sp. NPDC051172. Taxonomy (NCBI): domain Bacteria; kingdom Bacillati; phylum Actinomycetota; class Actinomycetes; order Kitasatosporales; family Streptomycetaceae; genus Streptomyces; species Streptomyces sp. NPDC051172. The sequence continues at coordinate 93,965 of NZ_JBFBBE010000012.1, read as the reverse complement.
GATCTTGACCGCGACCGTGCGGCCCCCGGCGCTGCGTCCCAGGTAGACGCGGCCCATCCCGCCGGAGCCGAGCCGGCCGAGCAGCCGGTAGGGCCCCATGACGGTGGGCTCGTCGGCTCCGAGCGGCTGCATGGCGTCCATCCCTCCCCCGTGTCCCCCGTAACGACGAGAAAAGGGTAGTGCGCCGTTCCCGTACGGCTTACGGCTGCAGCAGATCCACCTTCACGTCGGCCGGGAAGCCGGTCGTCGGCCCGACCCGCCGGGCGAACTCGGCGACCGCGGCCAGCTGCGGCCCCCCGAAGCGGAAGTCCAGCGTCGTGAAGTACTGCTCCAGGACCCGCTCGTCGTAGTCCTCCCAGCGGGCCGCCTGCTCGGCGACCTTGCCGACCTCGTCCAGGGAGAGGTTGCGGGAGGCGAGGAAGGCCTCGTGGACCTTGCGGGTGATCTCCGGCTCGCGCTCGAGGTAGTCCCGGCGCGCCGCCCAGACCGCGAAGACGAACGGCAGCCCGGTCCATTCCTTCCACAGCGTGCCGAGGTCGTGCACCTCAAGGCCGAAGCGCGGCCCGTCGAGCAGGTTCGCCCGCAGGGCCGCGTCCCCGATGAGTACGGCCGCCTCGGCCTCCTGCATCATCAGGCTGAGGTCGGGCGGGCAGGTGTAGTAGTCGGGCTGGACGCCGTAGCGGTCGGCCAGCAGCAGCTCGGCGAGGCGGACGGAGGTGCGCGAGGTCGAGCCGAGCGCGACCCGGGCGCCGTCCAGCTCGTCCAGCGGGACCTGCGAGACGATCACGCAGGACATCACCGGGCCGTCGCAGCCCACCGCGATGTCCGGGAAGGCGACCAGGTCGTCCGCGTTCCTGAGGAACTCGACGAGGGTGATGGGCCCGATGTCGAGGTCCCCGTGCACCAGTTGCTCGCTGAGCTTCTCGGGGGTGTCCTTGGTGAGCTCGAAGTCGAGGAGCGTGCCCGTTCTCGCGAGCCCCCAGTACAGGGGCAGGCAGTTCAGGAACTGGATGTGGCCGACGCGCGGCCGGGTGCGAGAATTGTCCACATCGCGAGGCTAGACCCTATGAGGTACGGTGCAGCCTTCAGGGTGGTGCGGCACCGTCACCGGTGTCACGTCAATCCCACTGCGAGACCTTCAAACGTCCGGGTGACGTGATCTTGCCCTCTATTGCTTTCGGCTGCCCGCGTGCTAGGCTCGCCGCAAGTTGCAGTTTGGTTTCCCTTGCAGTACAGAGCCTGCGGAGCATGTAACCGCGGGCTCTCGTCGTTTTCAGACGTATGCAGTTGTGCAGCACTGTTTTCACACTTGCAGGTTCTGGAGCAGGGCAACCCTTTGGGCCCAAGGAGGGCTTATGGCTACCGGAACCGTGAAGTGGTTCAACGCCGAAAAGGGCTTTGGCTTCATCGCCCAGGAAGGTGGCGGTCCGGACGTGTTCGTCCACTACTCCGCCATCAACGCGAGCGGCTTCCGCTCGCTGGAGGAGAACCAGCAGGTCTCCTTCGACGTGACCCAGGGCCCGAAGGGCCCGCAGGCGGAGAACGTCACCCCCGTCTGATTCGGTCTCGGAGCCTGGTGCTTTGATCCGGAACTGAGAGCAGTACCCAAGGAGCCCCGCGCCGCAAGGCAGTGGGGCTCCTGCCTTTTCCCGAACATGACCCGTACGGCTCACACGTGCTGCATGACCAGCACGAACGTCGTCCCGGGCGCCAGCGCCTCGTACGAGTGCGGCACATCCCCGCGATACGTCATGTAGTCCCCGGGCCCGAGCTCCTCGGTCTCCCCCGCCGGGCCGGCCTTCACCCTTCCGGCGCTCACGATCAGGTGCTCCACCGTGCCCGGGATGTGCGGCTCCGACTCGCGGGCGGGTCCCGGCTCCGCGCGCAGGTGGTAGATGTCACGCCGGGCGCCGGGCGGGCTCGCGGACAGCAGGGTGGCCCGGTAGTCCGCCCGTTCGGAGGCCACGACCGGCCCCTCTCCCGCCCGGATCACGTGCACGGCAGGGGCGGGCGGCTCCACCAGCACGCTGAAGGGCACTCCCAGGGCCACCCCAAGCGCCCAGAGCGTCTCCACGCTCGGGTTTCCGCTCCCGCCCTCCAGCTGCGACAACGTCGACTTCGCGATCCCGGCCCGTTTGGCCAGCTCGGAGAGGGACAGCCCGGCGCGGGTGCGCTCGCGCCGCAGCGCGGCCGCGATCCAGTCCAGGGGGAGCCGGGGTGGCAGATCGGACGTCATGTTCGCTCCATCGGTACGTTCGTTCGCCTTGACGAACGAGGGTGCTTCTGTTCACCCTAGAGAACATGCGTACGGCATGGCGAACGCCCCGAGTGCCCGGAACACCGGCCTCCACCCCGCCGCGGGATCTGGTCCGGGACGCCTCCCTCGTCTGGCTCGCCAGCGGCATCGTCGGTGTCTCCTTCGGCGCGATCGCCGTGGCCGGGGGTCTGCCGGTGTGGGTGCCGGTGGTGATGTCCCTCGTGGTCTACGCGGGCTCCGCCCAGTTCAGCGCGGTCGGCGTTCTGCTGGCCGGGGGCGGCCCGATCGCCGCGGCGGCCACCGGTCTGCTCCTCAACACCCGCACGGCCGCCTTCAGCCTCGCCATCGCCGACACCCTCGGGCCGGGCCGCCTCACCCGCCTGATCGGCGCCCATCTCGTCACCGACGAGACGGTGGCCTTCGCCCTGGCCCAGGCCGATCCGGTACGGCGGCGGAGGGCGTTCTGGGTCTCGGGGATCGGCCTGTTCGTCGTATGGAACGTGGGTGTCCTGGCCGGAGCGCTGGCCGGGAGCGCGCTGGGCGACACGGCGACGTACGGCCTGGACGCGGCCTTTCCCGCGGTGCTGGTGGCTCTGGTGCTGCCCACCCTGCGGGCGGACGCCCGGATACGGCGGTCCGCGCTCCTCGGCGCCGCCCTGGCCCTCGCGGTGACGCCGTTCGTCCCGGCGGGGGTGCCGGTGCTGCTGGCGCCGGCGGGGCTGGTCCTGCACGGCCGCAAGGAGGTCTCCGCATGAACGCCACGGTCGCGATGATCCTGGCCCTGGCGGTCGGGACATACGCCTTCCGGCTGGTCGGCCCGGCGCTGCACGGACGCGTGGAGCTCCCGGCGCGGGTCCAGGAGCTGCTGTCGGCGGGCGCGGTCGTACTGCTCGTGGCACTGCTGGCGACAGGGTCGCTGACGGAGGGCGGAGGTTTCGCGGGGTGGGCGCGACCGGCCGGGGTGGTGGTCGCCGGGGTGCTGGCGTGGCGGCGGGCTCCGTTCGTGGTGGTGGTGCTGGGGGCTGCGGTGGCGACGGCGGTGTTGCGGATGGCCTGGGCGGCATGAAGGCAGCGCTCGGGGGGCGTTGTCAGTGGGCGTCGATAACGTCGGGCCCATGACCGACACCGACTTCGTGACCACCACTCGTACCTTCTACGACGCGATCGCCGAGGACTACGCCGTCATGTTCGCCCAGGAGCGCACCGAGCCTCGGGACGGGGCGGTGCTGGCCGGCTTCGCCGAGCTGGTGAGCCGGGGCGGGGGCGGGCAGGTCGCCGACCTCGGCTGCGGCCCGGGGCGGGTGACCGCACACCTCTCCTCACTGGGCCTTTCGGTCTTCGGCCTCGACCTGTCCGAGTCGATGCTCACGATCGCCCGGCGCGAGAACCCCGGGCTCCGGTTCGAGCGGGGGTCGATGCTGGAGCTGGACCTTCCCGACGGGGCGCTGGCAGCGGCCGTGTCCTGGTACTCGACGATCCACACCCCTGTGGACCGACTGCCGTCCCTCTTCGCGGAGTTCCACCGGGTGCTGGCGCCGGGCGGCCACATGCTGGTCGCCTTCCAGGTGGGCGATCGGACCCGGTATCACGACCGGCCGTGGGGCCATCAGGTGTCGCTGGGCTTCCAGCGCCGCCAACCGGACGACATGGCCGCGCTGTTGACGAAGGCCGGATTCACGCTGCTGTCACAGACCGTGCGGGAGACGAATGAGGAACTCGGCGAGACGACCCCGCAGGCGTTCCTGACCGCCCGAAAGCCGTAGGCAGTACAGGGAGTACGAGGAATTCCGGCGGACGGCCGCGAATAAAATTCCATGTCGCCAGCCTCAGGAATTCCTCAGGGCCTTTCCTTCGTGCGAACCCGGGCCGCCGCCTGGATGGCCTGGACGCAGGGCTCGTCCTCGCGCTGGGTGACTGGGGAGAGCTCGTCGAAGGGGACGAGTGCGGCGTGGTCCGGGTTCCGGGTCTCCGTCCAGACGGCCCAGGCGTCGTGGACATCGACCGCGGTGACCTGTTCCCCTTTGGCCCGCATGAGGACGGCGTAGACGAGGAAGAGACCGTCGGCGTCCGCTGGGGGACGGGCCTGAAGCGGCAGGAATTCGCGGATCAGACCGGCGTCCGCGCGTAGATAACTCACGTGCAAAGTATGCCGATGAACAGACGTGCGTCCAATGCCGCAAATATCCAGGGGACTTTCCGTTCGGTCGCACCCGACTCGGTGTGCCAGGTCCACCACGGTCCGTCAGGATTCCTCGCCAGGATTTCCCACTCCCGACTGAAGACCTGGAGCGGGAGTTGCGGTTCGACGGCATTGATGATGTCCAGTTTCGCTCGGTTGAGGACACGGTAACTGCGTAACTGGAGCGACCGGACGAAGGAGATGGAGAGCGGTCCGGACGGAGAGGAAGAAGGCGTTCGCGGCACCGCGCCGGGCGGAGACGCGGTCCGACATCTCGACGGCCATCTCGTAGAGGTCGAGCAGCTCCGGAGAAGGGGCGGGCCCTCCCTGGCGGGCGGGATCCCCTTCGGCGGCAGCCGGTTCGGACGTCACCAACTCGTCATGCTCTGGCGCGACTTGACTGTAACCCTGACCTCAGGGCCGGGGCTTCAGCACCGCGAGGCAGTCCAGCCAGGCCGGATCGGACAGGAGGGGGCGGAGGCAAGTGAACAGGGCGAGGAGGTGCGGAGCCCAGCGGTCGCGGAAGGAGCGGGCCCTGCGGGCGAGGTCGAATTCGTTGGCCGCAGTCAGTTCGGCGAAGTCCTGACGAAGGCGCAGGTCCGGGACGTAGGTCCGGCCGGTGAAGCGGTCCCGGAAGGAGAAGACCGCGGCGGAGCCGGGGCCCGCGAGGCAGGAGTAGGTGGCCGTGCGGTCGCAGCTCGCGTAGAAGTACACGATCGCCTCGGCCTCCGGGCCGATCGCCGTGGCCAGTTCGGCACGCCGGTCGAGAGGGAGCAGGGCGACGGGGAAGCCGTCGATGCCGTAGGCGGCGTGGCAGAGGCCCGCGAGTTGCAGGGCCGGGCGGGCCCTCCACTGTGCGAGCCGCGCACGGACGCGGTCGAGGTGGGCGATGAGCAGGCCGCCGGGGTGCGGGGCGGTGTCGGCGCCGTCGTAGGAGTGCCTGGGCTTGAGCGATGGACGTGATGGCACGGACCGGCTCCCTTCGACGACGACGCCCGTGCGGTCGGCACCCGCTCCCACTCCCCCGCCTGGTCCGGACGTCGGCTGGAGGGTGTGGAGCGGGTTGCCGCCTGGGCTGCCCTGCGGGAGATCGTCGTACGGCGGTGTGGGTGCAGTCAATCCTTGGTATTTGTCGTCAAAACCAAGGATTATCTTGGGTGTTATGACGCTGGATGACCTGCGGGTGTTCGTGGCGGTGTGCCGGGCCGGGAGTCTGAGTGCGGTGGCCCGGGAGCTGGGCTGTACCCAGTCGGCGGTGAGTCAGCACGTCAAACGGCTGGAGCGGGAGACCGGAGTCGCCCTGCTGGAGCGGCAGGCGCGGGGGGTCGCGGCGACGGCGGCGGGGCGCGTGCTGGAGGCGGCGGCGACCGAGGGGCTCTCGGGACTCGACCTGGCCCTGCGGCAACTCCGCGACCTGGTCGACGGCGAGAGCGGGTACGTCCGGGTGGCGACCGGGGCGACGACCGTACGGCACTTCATGTCGGACGCGGTGGTGGAGTTCCGGCGGCGCCACCCCAAGGTCAACCTGGAGTTCCGCACGGTGAGTTCGGGGCGCGGCAGCTTCGAGGCGCTGACCGACGGCACGTTGGACCTGGCCTGGATCACCCTCGGTCCGCCCGCCCGGGGCATCGAGCAGCGGACGGTGGCGGAGCTGCCATGGGTGCTGGCGGTGAGGGACGACGACCCGCTGGCGGGGCGGCCGTCCCTGGAAGCCGCGGAGCTGAACAGCCTCCGGGTGATCCGTCTCCCACCCAACTCCGCGGCCGCCCTCCAACTCGACGCCGCCTGCGAGGAGTTGGGCCTACGCCTCGGCGGCGACATGAGCATCGCCGACTGGGACACGGCCCTGCTGCTCGCCGAGTTGGGGGTGGGGCGGGCGGTCGTACCAGCACTGTCGGGGCTCGCCGTTCCCGGCGAAGGGGCGTTGCGGCTGATTCCGGTGCCCGCGTTGCGGCGGCTGCGGGTGGGGTGGGCCGTACGGCGGTGGGACGCGCTCAGCCCGGCGGCGCGGGCGTTCGCGGACACGGTGGCGGAAGGCCGGGGCGGGCGACGGGGCGCCGGCTCTTCAGCGCAGGGCGATCTCGGCCCAGACCGTCTTGCCCACGGTGCGCTCCGAGACACCCCAGGTGCGGGCGAGGAGCGTCACGAGCAGTAGCCCTCTGCCGCCCTCGCCGTCCGGTTCGTTGACGAAGCGGAGTTGGCGGTCCGCGCGCGGGTCGCTCACTTCGATACGGAGAGTGCCCTCCGGGAGGAGCAGCAGGCGGAGTTCGAAGTCGCGTCCGGGGACGCGGCCGTGGGTGACGGCGTTGGCAGCGAGTTCGGCCACGAGGTGTCGGGCCGTGTCGTTCACGTCGGTGTCGTGGGGGTGCCCCCAGGCCGCGAGCTGCTGTGCGGTGAGCCGTCTGGCCAGGCGGGCGCCGCGAGGCGTTGCGCTCAGGCGCTGGGTCAGTTCGGCGGTGGGGGCGGTCAGAGGGGTGGAGATTTCGGCGTTCACGTGACTGAGCGTGGTGGGTTGTCTTTACGCTGACCAGGGGCGACAGCACGACTCTGCGTAGCAGTACGGCTTCGAGAGGTGGGGAGTCGGGTGGTCGGCCGTGACCACAACGGTGTGAGGGCGGTGGCGTACGTGACGGATGTGCGGGAGCAGAGGCCGGAGACGCCTGCGGAGGCCGACGGGACGACGGAACTCTTCAGCGCGCTGGGCAGGATGCTCAGGCTGCTGCGCGAGCGGAAGGAGCTGACGCAGAAGGAGTTCGGGCAGATGGTCGGGTACGGGCCCGACCAGATCTCCGCGATGGAGCGGGGTGTGCGGGTTCCCCGGCCGGAGTTCCTGGAGAAGGCGGATCCGCTGCTGGATGCGGGCGGGCTGCTGAAGGAGGTGATCCCCGACGTCGAGCGGGCGATGAGCAAGACGCGGACGCGGCATCCGGAGTGGTATCGGAGCTATGCGGCAATGGAGGCAGAGGCGGTTGAGCTGCACCACTACAGCTGCTACGCGATGCAGGGCTTGCTCCAGACCGAGGACCATGCACGGGCCGTGTTCGCGAAACGGCGGCCGTTTCTGGACGAGGAGACGATCGAGAAGCGGGTCGCGGACCGGCTTTCCCGGCAGCAGGTCTTCGAGCGTCGGCCAGCACCGATCGTGAGCTACGTCCTCGAAGAGGTTGTGCTAGACCGGCCGATCGGAGGGCGACGCATGCATGCCGACCAGCTTCGGCACCTGCTGCAGGTCGGGCGCATGCGGAACGTGGAAATCCAGGTAATGCCGACAGAGCTGGTTGAACACCCCAACATGGATGGGGCGTTCAACCTGCTGGTACCCAAGGGGCACGGACAGGTGGCGTATACAGAGATCCAGGGGTATCCGCGGCTGATCACCGACCCGGAAGAGGTACGGAAGATCGCCGATCGCTATGGGATCATGCGAGCGATGGCCCTCACTCCCGCGGAGTCCCGGACGTTGATCGAAAAGAAGCTGGAGGAGCTATGAACAACGAGCAACTCGCCTGGTTCAAGTCCAGCTACAGCGGCGGCGAAGGAGGCGACTGCCTCGAAGTCGCCTACTCCTGGCGCAAGTCGAGCCACAGCGGCGGCGAGGGCGGCGAGTGCGTAGAGGTCTCCGCCTGCCCCCACGCCATCCACATCCGTGACTCCAAGAACCCCACCGGCCCCCACCTCACACTCTCCCCCACCACCTGGTCGGCCTTCCTCGCCGGTAGGTAACCTCGGCGATGCCCCTCCCCAGCCTCCTCGCCGTCTTCGCGCACCCCGACGACGAATCCCTCTCCGCCGGTGGTGTACTCGCCCAACACGCGGCCTCGGGAGCGCGCACCGCCGTAGTCACCGCGACCTGGGCCGAAGGCACCTGGCGCGCCGCTGAGTTGGCCGAAGCGCTGCGGATTCTCGGTGCGGGGAAGCCACGGATGATGGGTTACGCCGATGCGCGCGTGCCGGAGTCGGCGCCGGGTGCCCCGCGCTTCTGCGATGTGCCGTTGGACGAGGCGGTCGGGCAACTGGTCGCGCACATCCGGGAGTTCAAGCCGGACATCGTCGTCACGCATGATGCGTACGGCGGGCTGAGCGGTCACCCGGACCATGTGCGCGCCCACCGGGTGACAGTTCTCGCGGTCCACGCCGCCGGACGGCCGAGCGCCCTGTACCTGGCCACGCACCCCGACTCCGCCGTACGGGCGCTGGGCCGTGACATCCTGCTCCGGCCCGGCAGGGCGGTGTACAGCGTGCCGGACGCGTGGATCGCGGTGGCCGCGGATGTCGGGCCATGGGTGGAGCAGAAACTGGACGCGATCATGGCTCATCGCAGCGAGGTGAAGCGGGGCGCCCTGCCGGGGCGGCTCGCCGCGCTCCCGGCGGCCGAGCGGGCCCGGGTGATGTCCACCGAGTGGTACATCCGGTACGGCGCCCTGCCACCCGTAGAGCCGTCGCCGGGATTTACCCCATAGGTACTGGATCGGGACGGATACGACAGCGTCCGCCGCCCTAAGATCCGGGGTGGCGGACGCTGCCGTATGGGGGTCGGTGGGTGCTAGGCCTCCTTGTGGCCCAGCTGGATGTCGACGCTCTCCTGGCTGCCGTTCAGCGTGACCTGGGTGGCCACCGGCGGGTAGCCGCTGGCGATCACGGTGTACTGCTCGCTGGAGAGGTCGGTGAAGGCGTAACTGCCGTCCACGCTCGTGGTGCGGGTCCCCACGACATTGCCGGCGGCGTCGATGAGGGAGACCCGGGCGTCGTCCAGCGCACGCCCGTCCGGAGTGTGCACCGTGCCCCGCAGGGTCGCGGCAGCGACGAGCCGGACGTCGCAGCGGGCGGTCTCGGCGGTGACCGTGGCCGGTACGGCGGCCGGGCGATGGCCGGGGGCGCTGACGCTGAGCGTGTAGTCGCCGGGGAGCAGGTCGCCGATGCCGTAACCGCCGTCCGTCGCGGTGGTGGTGGAGGCCGTCACGTCGCCGCGCTGGTCGGTGGCCACCACCAGCGCACCGGGCAGGACCTCGCCGTCGCCGCCGTACACCGTGCCGGCCAGGCCGCCCGGGCTGGGCAGGATCACGAAGTCGTGGGAGACCGGTGCGCCGTTCAGGGCCAGCGTGACGACCTGCGGCTGGTAGCCGGGTGCCGAGCCTATGAGGACGAGGCTGCCGCGCTCGGCGGTGTCCACCGCGTATGTGCCGTCCTCGCGGGAGACCGCGCGGGCCAGTTGGCGGCCCGCCGTGTCCAGGAGGGTGATCGCGGTGCGGGCAACGGGGACGCCCGTGCCGTTGCGCACCTGTCCGCGGATGACGGCCACGTCCGCACGGACGGCGGTCACGGCCACGGGGACGTCCGAAACGGGGGCCTCGACCTGCATCTCGGTCCGCGTCTCGGCCTGTTCCGCGGGCTCGCTCGCGTTCCTCTTCGCGCGGAACAGCAGGGCCGTGACGACCGCGGCGAAGGCGAAGAACCCGGCCGACCACCAGTAGGCGACCTCGTAGCTGTGCAGGGCCGCGTTCGCCTTGACCAGCGGGTCGGACAGATGGTCCTTGGCGTAGTCGGTGGCGGCGGTCGCGGCCAGCGTGTTCAGCAGCGCCGTACTGATCGAACCGCCCACCTGCTGGGTGGTGTTGAGGGCCGCCGAGGCGACGCCCTGGTCGCTCGCCTGGACGCCGAGGGTGGCGTAGCTCATCGCCGCGGGCATCGACATGCCGAGCCCGGCGCCCAGCAGCAGCAGCGGGCCCAGCACATGCGCCGCGTAGCTGCTGTCCAGGTCGAGGCGGGTCAGCCAGATCATGCCGCCCAGGGCGATCAGCATGCCGGTGGGTACGACGATCTTGGGGCCGATCCTCGGCACCAGCCAGTTGGTGGAGATCTGCGCCAGCACCATCAGCGCGCCCACCATCGGCAGGAAGGCCACACCGTTCTTGACCGGCGAATAGCCCAGCGTCGACTGCAGGTAGTAGGTGAGGAAGAGGAAGACGCCGAACATCCCCGCGGACGAGATGAGGATGGTCGACAGGGCGGCGGCGCGGTCGCGATCGGCGAGGACGCGCAGCGGCAGCACCGGGTGCTGGGCACGGGTCTGCCAGAGGAAGAACGCCACCAGCAGGACGGCACCTGCGGCCAGGAAGCCCCAGGTCATCCAGTTGCCCCAGCCGTGCGTCTCCGCGTTGGCGAAGCCGTAGACGATGCCGAACAGACCGCCGGACACCAGGACCACACCGAGGATGTCCAGCTTCGGACGCTCGGCCGGGATCGAGCGTCCGAGGAAGACGACCGCGCCGATCAGCGCCGGAACCGCGATGGCGTCGTTGACGTACAGCGTCCAGCGCCAGTCCAGGTACTCGGTGAGCAGACCGCCGAGGACCAGTCCGACGGCCGCGCCGGAGCCGGCGATGGCACCGAATATGCCGAACGCCCTGGCGCGTTCCTTGGGTTCGGTGAAGGTCGTGGTCAGCAGGGAGAGCGCGGCCGGCGCGAGCAGCGCGCCGAACAGGCCCTGCACCGCGCGCGCGACGACCAGCATGGTGAAGCCGTTGGCCGCCCCGCCGACCGCGGAGGCGGCGGCGAAGCCGACGATGCCGACGATGAAGGTGGTCTTGCGGCCGAAGAGGTCGGCGAGCCGGCCGCCGAGCAGCAGCAGACTGCCGAAGGCCAGGGAGTAGGCGGTGACGATCCACTGCCGGCCGTTGTTGTCGAAGCCCAGGTCCTGCTGGGCGGACGGCAGCGCGATGTTCACGATGGTGGCGTCGAGGACGACCATGAGCTGGGCGAGGCCGATCACGGCCAGCGCCCACCAGCGGTGCTTCGACGGAGCCTGGGTGGGGCCGGGCGGCCCGGCCTGGGCGGTGGCGGCAGCGGCGGCCGGGATGACTTCCACGATGATGCTCCCCATCGGTCCGAAACCGTTTCGTACGCCAACCTAGGCGCACCAGGCAGCGAAACGCAAACGTTTCGATGTGATGCCGCCGGGACGTACGAAAGATTCACAAAGGGCGGCTCACCGCTCGTACAGACCCTCGACCTCCGCAGCGAAGTCCCGCATCACGGCCTCCCGCCGCAGCTTCATCGACGGGGTCAGATGGCCCTCCTCCTCCGTGAAGTCCCGGGGGACGATGACGAAGCGGCGGATGGACTCCGGGCGGGAGACCAGTTTGTTCGCCTCGTCGACCGCACGCTGCAGGATCGCCTTCAACTCGTCGTCGTCGACGAGGAGTTCCGCGGGGACGGGGTGCCGTCCGTTCATCCGGCGCCAGTGGCTGACGCCCTCCATGTCGAGGGTGATGAGTGCGGCGATGTAGGGGCGGCGGTCGCCGACGACCATGCACTGGGAGATCAGGGGGTGCGAGCGGAGCCAGTTCTCCAGGGGTGCCGGCGCGGTGTTCTTGCCGCCCGCCGTGATCAGGATCTCCTTCTTGCGGCCGGTGATCGTGAGGTAGCCCTCGTCGTCGAGGCGGCCGATGTCGCCCGTCGGGAACCAGCCGTCCGCCGAGGAGGGGATCACCCCGCCGCCGTGCGGGTCCCAGTAGCCGCGGAAGACCTGGCCGCCCTGGAGGAGGATCTCGCCGTCCGCCGCGATGCGGACCTTGGTGCCGGGCATGGGCCAGCCCACCGTGCCCAGGCGGGGCTTGAGGGGCGGGGTGACCGTGGCGGCGCCGGTGGACTCGGTGAGGCCGTAACCCTCGTAGATCTCCATGCCGGCGCCCGCGTAGAAGGCGGCCAGGCGGCGGCCGAGCGGGGAGCCGCCGGAGATGATGTGGCGGATGCGGCCGCCCATGGCATTGCGGATGCGGCGGTAGACGAGCGGGTCGTAGAAGGCGCGGGACGCCTTGAGGGAGGCGCCCGGGCCGGAGCCGGTGCCTGCCTGCCGGGCCTCCATCGCCTCGCCGTAGCGAACGGCCACGCTCGCCGCGCGGTCGAAGGCGGAGACCCGGCCGCCGACCTCCGCCTTGGCGCGAGCGTTGTTGTAGACCTTCTCCAGCATGTACGGGATGCAGAGGAGGAAGGTCGGGCGGAACGTGCCCAGGTCGGCCAGGAGGTCGTCCGCCTGGAGGCTCGCGGCGTGGCCCAGGCGGACCCGGGCGCGGATACAGGCGATCGCGACCATGCGGCCGAAGACGTGCGACATGGGCAGGAAGAGCAGCGTGGCCGGGTCTTCCGACTTCGACTTGAAGACGGGGTAGAGGAGTTCGGTCGCGTTGTCGACCTCGGCGAGGAAGTTGCCGTGCGTGAGCACACAGCCCTTGGGGCGGCCGGTGGTGCCCGAGGTGTAGACGACCGTGGCCAGCGTGTCGGGGACCAACATCCCGCGGCGTACCGCGACTTCCTGGTCGGGCACGGGCGCGCCGAGCTCGGCCAGCCGCTCCAGGTGCCCCTTCTCCACGATCCACATGTGCCGCAGGTCCGGCAGACGGCTGAGCTCCGGACCGAGGGCCGACGCCTGCCCCGCGGTCTCCGTCACCAGAGCCACCGCGCCGGAGTCCTGGAGGATCCACCAGGTCTGGTAGACGGAGGAGGTGGGGTAGATGGGGACCGTGACCAGGCCCGCGGCCCAGGCGGCGAAGTCGAGGAGCGTCCACTCGTAGATCGTCCGCGCCATGATGGCGATACGGTCGCCGGCCACCAGGCCTTCCGAGATCAGGCCCCTGGCGAGGGCCAGGACCTGCTCCGCGAACTCCGCCGCGGTCACGTCCGCCCAGTCCCCGTCCTGGGTGCGGCGGCTGAGGACGCGGGCGTCGGGTGCCGCCTCCGCGTTGTCGAACGGCAGGTCGGCGAGCGAGCCATGGGTGGGCGGCGGGACGAGCGGCGGGACCGACGCCTCACGCACTTCGCCGTCCAGCCGTCGTATCTCGGGCTCCACCAGCTGGGGGACGCCGTCGTAGTCGGATGCGGACGGGTAGGGCACGGGCACGGACATGGCAGCTCCTGGGGCGTGCAGCTCGGTACCGCTGTGCTGTTGTACGTACTGCGCGTACCGAGACGTTCACCAGCGGTGTGCGGCTTCGGGGTTACCGCGGGTTACGCGATAGTACGTGCCCGGCATGGGGAGTTGGTGCGGGCCCTCCGGGGGTTTTGGGGTGGGGTTGTGCCTTGGCTGACCGTTGCTTGTCTGCCGCGCCGTCGTGGTTGCTCGCGCAGTTCCCCGCGCCCCTTCAGGGCGCTCCTGCACCGGTGGGGTCATAGAGCTGCTCGATCTGTTCCGCGAACTCCTCCGCGATCGCCTCCCTCTTCAGTTTCATCGACGGAGTCAGATGGCCTGCCTCCTCCGTGAAGTCGACCGGGAGGATCGTGAAGCGGCGGATGGACTCCGGGCGGGAGACCAGTTTGTTGGCCTCGTTCACCGCGCGTTGCAGGACCTCTCGCAACTCGTCGTCGTCCAGGAGCAGTTGGGCCGGGACAGGGTGCTTGCCGCGCATGCGGCGCCAGTGGCTGATGCCCTCCATGTCCAGGGTGATCAGGGCGCCGACGTAGGGGCGGGCGTCGCCGACGACCATGACCTGGGAGATCAGGGGGTGGGCGCGGAGCCAGTTCTCCAGCGGGGCCGGGGCGACGCTCTTGCCGCCCGCCGTGATCAGCAGTTCCTTCTTCCGGCCGGTGATGTAGAGGTAGCCCTCCTCGTCGAGGCGGCCGATGTCGCCGGTGGCCAGCCAGCCGTCGACGGTCGCCGGGACGACGCCGCCCGCGTTCGGGTCCCAGTAGCCGCGCAGGACGTGGTCACCGGCCAGCAGGATCTCGCCGTCGGCGGCGATCCGGACCTTCGTGCCCGGTATGGGCCAGCCCACCGTGCCCAGCCGGGGCCTGAGCGGCGGGGTCACGGTGGACGCGCCCGTCACCTCCGTGAGGCCGTAGCCCTCGTAGATCTCGATGCCCGCCCCGGCGTAGAACGCGGCCAGCCGGCGACCCAGCGGGGAGCCGCCGCAGATCATGTAGCGGACCCGGCCGCCCATGGCGCCCCGGATACGGCGGTAGACCAGCGGGTCGTAGAAGGCGCGGGCGGCCTTCAGCGCGGCGCTCGGGCCGGGGCCCGTGCCGGCGTGGCGGCCCTCCGTCGCCTCCCCGTACCGCCGGGCCACGCCCGCAGCACGGTCGAAGGACGTGACCCGGCCGCCGGTCTCGGCCTTCGCGCGAGCCACGTTGAACACCTTCTCCAGCATGTACGGGATGGCGACGAGGCAGGTGGGGCGGAAGCTTGCCAGGTCGGGCAGGAGTTCGTCCGCCTTCAGGCTCGGCGCGTGGCCCAGCCGTACCCGGGCCCGTATGCAGGCGACCGCGACCATGCGACCGAAGATGTGCGACATGGGGAGGAAGTGCAGGATGGACGCCTCTTCGCTGGTCCGTGAGCGGAACACCGGGTAGAGGAGCTCAATGGCATTGTCGACCTCGGCGAAGAAATTGCCGTGGGTGATCGCACAGCCCTTGGGGCGGCCGGTGGTGCCCGAGGTGTAGACGACCGTGGCCAGCGTGTCGGGGACCAACATCCCGCGCCGTACGGCCACTTCCTGCTCCGACACCTGGCCGCCCTGCTCCGCCAGCCGCTCCACATGGCCCTTCTCGACGACCCACAGGTGCCGCAGGTCGGGCACCCGGTCGAGTTCCGGGCCGAGGGCCGCCGCCTGGGCGGCGGTCTCCGTGACGAGTGCGACCGCGCTGGAGTCCTGGAGGATCCAACGGGTCTGGAAGGCCGAGGAGGTGGGGTAGATCGGGACGGTGACCAGGCCCGCGGCCCAGGCGGCGAAGTCGAGGAGCGTCCACTCGTAGATCGTCCGCGCCATCACACCGAGCCGGTCCCCCGGCACCAGCCCTTCGGCGATCAGCCCCTTCGCCACCGCCAGCACCTCGTCGGCGAACTCGGCCGCCGTCACGTCCGCCCAGCGGCCCGACTCGGTGCGGCGGCTGAGCACCGTGTCGTCCGGGGCGATACGCGCGTTATCGAAGGGCAGGTCGGCGAGCGAGCCGTGGGTCACCGGCGGGACGAAGGGCGGCACGGAGACCTCGCGCACCTCCCCGTCCAGCCGCCGGATCACGGGCTCCACGAGAACCGGCGTGCCGTCGTACGTCGTGGAGTGGACGACGGCGGGCGCGGACGGCTGCGAGGTGGACACGGGCGACTCCAGACGTTCACCAGAGTTGCCCTGCGGGGGGAGTCACCGCAGGTCGGGGGAGGTGATCGTACGGCGCGCCCGTGATGAGCCGGTGTGGGTTCCAAGGTGGTCCGGCGGCGGGGATGCGTCGGGGATGTGCAAGCTCGTCGCTTTTCTTGCCGATAGGGCCGTACCGGACGGTATGGTGAACGCTTTTCAGCTTCTGCCCTCCCTCCACCTGCCCTTACCTCGGGTAACCTGACTCTGGAGTAAGCAGAGCGCCAGTGGGGAGTTTTCGGTATGTCGATGTCCGTCGTACTGCCCGGCACCCCGGCCCTCGGGCCCCTGCTCGCCCGCGGCGCCCTGCTGTCCCCCTTCAAACGCCCGCGCCCGGACGCCGACTTCCCCCGCAGCCGGCTCGTCCTGCCCGGACTGCGCATCGACCTCGCGCGGCTGGCGGCGTACGAGCGGGTGTGCGGCTTCGCGACCGGCGACGACGCGCTGCCGCCGACCTATCCGCAGGTGCTGGGCTTCCCGCTGGCCATGCGGCTGATGAGCGACCGGGGTTTCCCGCTGCCGCTGCTCGGCCTGGTCCACACCTCGATCGAGATCACGCAGCGGCGCGCGCCCGCGGCGACCGGGGAGTACGAACTCGCCGTGTACGTCGGCGGGCTGGAGCCGCATCGACGCGGCACCGAGGCCTCGGTGATCACCGAGATGCGGGCCGACGGGGAGGTCGTATGGGAGTCGCGGAGCACCTATCTGGCGCGGCACCGGACGCAGCATTCCGGTGAGCCGTCCAGGGACGACCGGGAACAGCTGCCCGCCGTGGCCGAGTGGCGGCTGGCCGCCGACGTCGGGCGGCGGTACGGCGCCGCGTCCGGCGACCGCAACCCCATCCATCTGCACCCGCTCACCGCTCGACTCTTCGGCTTCCCCCGCGCCATCGCGCACGGCATGTGGACGGTGGCCCGCTGCCTCGCCGCGCACGGCGTGCCCGAAGGCGCCCGGGTGGAGGCGCAGTTCAGGGCGCCGGTGCTGCTGCCGGGGACGGTGACGTACGCGGCGGACGGGGAGCGGTTCGAGCTGCGCGGGAGCGGGGGCCGCGTCCATGTGAGCGGGAGCGTCAGCGGCCTCGCGGTGGCTGACGGCTCGTCATGATTCGGGGACGTGCGGCGGCGACCAGGGCCGTCCGTCCATGAGGTTGCCCAGGCCCGCCCAGGCGAAGTTCATCAGGGTGGCCGCCGCCTGGCGGGCCGTGGTGCCGGGGGTCGCGTTGGCCCAGGCGGCGAGGGCTTCGGCGGCCCCGACCAGGGCCTCGGCGAGCCCGGCGACCTCCCGCTCGGGGAGGTTCGGGTCGCGGTGGGCCTCCCTGGCCGCGACGACGATGAG
The DNA here is from genome assembly GCF_040682555.1 of Streptomyces sp. NPDC051172. Taxonomy (NCBI): domain Bacteria; kingdom Bacillati; phylum Actinomycetota; class Actinomycetes; order Kitasatosporales; family Streptomycetaceae; genus Streptomyces; species Streptomyces sp. NPDC051172. The sequence goes on along the minus strand of NZ_JBFBBE010000012.1, from coordinate 77,071 downwards.
CTGCGTCACGAACGCGACGATCTCCTCACGCATCGCGGTGACCTCGGCCGCGAACGGTTCCCGGGTACGGGCCTGCAGATGCAGCACGGCCCAGCCGTCCGGGTTCTGCGCGGTGTGCGTGAAGAACGCCCGCAGCCCCTCCCAGAGCTGGCGGTCGGCGGGCAGCTCGGGCATGACCCCGGCCCGGACGGCCTCGACGAGCGCCGTCGCCTCCCGGCGGATGCAGGCCGTGAACAGGTCTTCCTTCGAATTCAGGTACAGGTACACCAACGGCTTGGACACGCCCGCCAGTTCGGCGATCTCGTCCATCGACGCGGCCATGTACCCACGCTGCCCGAAGGTCCGCACGGCGGCGTCCATCATCTGCTGCTCACGGACCGCGCGCGGCATCCGCTTGGTCTTCACGGCACCCATGGGGCAAGGGTAATTGGGAGCGGGCGCCCGCAACCCCGTCAGGAAGCCTGGGGTGCCTGGCCCTGCGAGCGGCTCGCGTCGTCCGCCTCGTCCTCCTGGGCGGCGTTCGCCGCGAAGCCGGCCTTCATCCGGTCGACCCGCTCGACGACCTTCACGGAGGCACGGTCGCGCTCCCCCCGCAGGACGACGAAGCTGATGGGGGCGGAGATCACCAGCGCCAGCAGGCAGAGCCACATGAAGTTGGAGGCGCCGTAGCCGCGCGGGACGATGCCGGAGTAGACGAGGCCCCAGACGACCAAGAAGCAGCCCGCGAAGATCCCGAGGCGCATCAGCGTGTAGCGGAGCATCTCAATCCACTCTTCCGTCAACGGTACGAACATTCCCAAAGGGCACCGTCCAGTGAAGCACGCCCGGGACCCGATCTTGCAGGGGGGTGGGCGGGCTCTCAGCCCAGCGGCAGCAGCATGAAGACGTCGTCGCGGTAGTCGTCCGGGGCCACGCGGATGGCGTCGGGGACCCGGCCGACCTCCTTGTAGCCGCAGGAGCCGTAGAACCGCTCCAGGCCGTTCCCGCCGCGGCAGGTGAGCCGGATCGCGTCGATGCCCTCGAAGCCGCGGGCCGCGTCCTCGGCGGCGCCGAGGAGGGCACGGCCGTACCCCTTGCCCTGGTGGCGGGGGTGCACCATCACCGTGTACAGCCACACCCAGTGCGTCATCAGCCGGTGGGTGTTGAAGCTGAAGAAGGCGGTCGCCGCGACCGCACCCGACTCGTCCAGGCCGACCAGCAGCCGGCTCCGCCCCTCCACCATGGCGACGAAGTGCTTCACCAGCTCGGGCCGTACGTCCTCGGTCGTGACCGGCGGTACGAAGCCCACCGAACCGCCCGCGTTCGAGACGTCGGCCCACAGGTCGAGGATCCCGTCACGCAGAGCGGGAGTGACGGCCGGGTCGAGAGTGAAGGTAAGGGACACCGGGCAATGGTACGCATTACGACAGTGCCCGCGCCGCCACCTCGAGATCCGAGACGAGGCCCCGGTAGGCCGCCTCCCTGTCGTCCGCGCGCAGTACGGCCGAGGGGTGCACGGTCGGCACGAGCCGCTCCCGCCTGCCGTGGATCTCCTCCTCCAGGACGGTCCCGCGCACCTGCGTGACCCGGAACGAGGAGCCCAGCAGCGCCTTCCCGGCGGTCGCCCCCAGCACCACGACCAGCTCGGGTTCCACCACGGCCAGCTCGGCGGCCAGCCACGGCCCGCACGCCGTCATCTCCCGCAGGCTGGGCGCCTTGTGGATACGGCGCTTGCGGGGTTCGGCCTGCGTGAACTTGAAGTGCTTGACGGCGTTGGTGACGTACGCGTCCGCCGGGTCGAGCCCGGCCTCGGCGAGAGCCCGGTCGAGCAGTTTCCCCGCGGGGCCGACGAAGGGCTTGCCCTGCCGGTCCTCCTGGTCCCCGGGCTGCTCCCCGACGAGCATCACGCGCGCGTGCGCGTTCCCCGCCCCGAAGACGGTCTGCGTTGCGGCCCGGTGCAGCGGGCAACCCCGGCAGTCGGCGGCAGCCTTACGCAGGGCCGGAAGCCCACCGCGCTCGGGAAGGAAGGGTTCGGCGGTATAGGCATCCTCGGGCGCCTCTGTAGCCATGCGGCCCGGGTACCCACCCCAGGGGCGCGGGACCGTATCTTTTTGCGGCTCCGCCGCGGGGCGCGACAAGCCCCCACACAGCCGCAGCCAAGAACGAACCGGAAAGCGTCACACCCGCATAGGCTGCGGCGACTCCCGACGAGCCGGATCGGGACCCTCGTACTCCCGAATGATCTCGTACCGAGTGTTCCGCTCCACCGGCCGGAACCCGGCGTCCCGGATCAGATCCAGCAGATCCTCACGGGTCAGCTTGTTCGGCGTGCCGTAGTTGTCGGCGTCGTGCGTGATCTTGTACTCGACGACCGACCCGTCCATGTCGTCCGCCCCGTGCTGCAGCGCGAGCTGCGCGGTCTGGACGCCGTGCATGACCCAGAAGACCTTGACGTGCGGGACGTTGTCGAACAGCAGCCGGGAGACGGCGAACGTCTTCAGCGCCTCCGCGCCGGTCGCCATCTGGGTGCGGGCCTGGAGCCGGTTCCGGACCTTCCCGTCCTTCATGTCCACGAAGTCGTGCTGGTAGCGCAGCGGGATGAAGACCTGGAAGCCGCCGGTCTCGTCCTGCAGCTCACGCAGGCGCAGCACGTGGTCGACGCGGTGCCGCGGCTCCTCGATATGGCCGTACAGCATGGTGCACGGGGTCTTCAGACCCTTCTCGTGCGCCAGGCGGTGGATGCGCGACCAGTCCTCCCAGTGGGTTCGGTGATCGACGATGTGCTGGCGGACCTCCCAGTCGAAGATCTCCGCGCCGCCACCGGTGAGGGACTCCAGGCCCGCGTCGATCAGCTCGTCCAGGATCTCGCTCGCGCTCAGCCCGGAGATCGTCTCGAAGTGGTGGATCTCCGTGGCCGTGAAGGCCTTCAGCGAGACGTTCGGCAGGGCGGCCTTGAGCTCACGCAGCGAACGCGGGTAGTAGCGCCACGGCAGGTTCGGGTGCAGGCCGTTGACGATGTGCAGCTCGGTGAGGTTCTCGCCCTCCATCGCCTTGGCGAGCTTCACCGCCTCCTCGATGCGCATCGTGTACGCGTCCTTCTCGCCCGGCTTGCGCTGGAAGGAGCAGTACGCGCAGGAGGCGGTGCAGACGTTGGTCATGTTGAGGTGCCGGTTGACGTTGAAATGGACCACGTCACCGTTCTTGCGCGTACGCACCTCGTGGGCGAGGCCGCCGAGCCACGCCAGGTCGTCCGACTCGTACAGCGCGATGCCGTCCTCGCGGGTCAGCCGTTCACCGGCCCTGACCTTGTCCTCCAGCTCGCGCTTGAGCCCGACGTCCATACCCTCAACCTCTTTCTACGACAGCTCGACCCAACCGTACTCCCCCACCCTTCGGGCGGGAGGTGCCCCCAAACGGCGCTCCGCGCCTACTGACTCACACCTCTTCGGGCAGTTCCCCGACCCGGTTCTCCCACTTCGTGGACAGCACGATCGTCGTACGGGTGCGGGAGACGCCCTTGGTGCCGCTGAGCCGTCGGATGATCTTCTCCAGGCCGTCCACGTCGCTCGCCCGCACCTTGAGCATGTACGAGTCGTCGCCCGCGATGAACCAGCAGTCCTCGATCTCGCTGAGCTCCTTCATCCGCTGGGCCACGTCCTCGTGGTCGGCGGCGTCGGACAGCGAGATGCCGATGAGGGCGGTGACGCCGAGGCCCAGCGAGGCGGCGTCCACGGTGGCGCGGTAGCCGGTGATGACGCCGGCCGCCTCCAGCCGGTTGATGCGGTCGGTGACGCTGGGTCCCGACAGGCCGACGAGGCGCCCCAGCTCCGCGTACGAGGCCCGGCCGTTCTCCCTCAGGGCCTGGATGAGCTGCCTGTCCACCGCGTCCATGCGATTCGATGCCTTCCGCTGAAGATTCCCGAGTAGATGAGAGGTGCTGCGGCGTGCCCTACCGGTCGGCGCTCCCGCCGCCCAGTTCGCCCGCCCAGCGCCGGTACAGACCGTGCTCGACGCCCGCCGCGTCCAGCACCCGCCCGGCGACGAAGTCCACCAGGTCCTGGATGTGGGTGGCGCCCGCGTAGAAGGCGGGCGAGGCGGGCACCACGGTCGCGCCCGCGTCGTCGAGTGCCACCAGGTGCCGCAGGGTCTGACCGTTCAAGGGGGTCTCCCTCACGGTCACGACCAGCGGCCGGCGTTCCTTGAGCGTGACGCTCGCCGCGCGCTGGAGCAGGTCCTTGGACAGCCCGAGGGCGACACCGGCCACACAGGCGGTGGAGGCGGGCACGATCAGCATGCCCTTGCTCGGGTACGAGCCCGAGGACGGCCCCGCGGCCAGGTCGCCGGCCGGCCAGTACCGCACGCCGTCAATGTCCGCGTCGTAGACCCCGGGCTTGCCCTCGGCCCCCCGGCCAAGCCATTCCCGCAGGTCGTCCCGCCAGTGCGCGTCCCGGAACGAGATCCCCGTCTCGTCCAGCAGCGTGAGCCGCGAGGCCCGGCTGACGACCAGGTCCACGCTTTCGCCGGCCTCCAGGAGTGCGCGCAGCACCGACGCGGCATAAGGCGTGCCGGAGGCCCCGGACACCCCTACGATCCAAGGTGTACGCGCCGTCTCTCCTGGCTTGGCTGGGTTCACAACACCGAGCCTATCCGGCCGCGCAGCATGGGAACCGGTCGAGGGGGCTCGGGCGTTCTTCGGGCGGGGACGAGTGAGTGGTGGGGGTTGCCATGTCGGACAGCGGGCTCGAGTGGTCGCGCGGGGACCGGGCGAAGGCCGCGGCCACGCTGATGGTGGGCTGGGTCGCGCTGCTGTGGCTGCTGGAAGTGGTCGACGTGCTCAGCGGCCATGCGCTGGACGGCCTCGGCATCACGCCACGTGAACCCTCCGAGCTGGTGGATGTGGTGCCCGCCGCGTTCATCCACTTCGGCTTCGCCCATGTGGCCGCCAACAGTGTGCCGCTGCTGGTCATGGGCTTCCTCGCGGCGCTGGGCGGGATACGCCGGTTCGCCGTGGTGTGCCTGGTCGTCATCGTGGCGGACGGACTGGGTGTGTGGCTCGTGGCCCCGGCGCACAGCAACACGGCGGGCGCCTCCGGCCTGATCTTCGGCCTCTTCGGCTTCCTGCTGGTCAGCGGCTTCGTGGAGCGCCGACCGCTGGGCGTCGTGGTGGGTCTGCTGGTGGGTGCGGTCTGGGGCGGCTCGATCCTGCTGGGCCTGTCCCCACTGCAGACGGGCGTCAGCTGGCAGGGCCACCTCATCGGCCTGGCGGCGGGCGTTGCGGCGGCGTTCTGGTTCCGGCGGCGCGCCGACCACAGGGCCGTTCAGGGCTGAGGACGCGCTTCCGGATCCACGGGGAGGGGGGCGGTGTCGATGATCAACCGTCCGATCTTGGTCTCCACGGTGGCCTGGCCCCCGTAGGGAAATGTGTCGCGGCCCTGGTAGCCATCGGGGCCGGGGTTCCAGAAAGTGACGAGGTGCCCGTCGCGAGGATCGAAGATCAGATAGTTCGGGATGCCACGCGCCGCGTACTGCTTGTTCTTGACCTCGTAGTCGTTGCGGACACTGGACGGCGAAACGACCTCGATGGCGAGTTCGATCAGGTCGGGCGAATAGGCGGTCAGATTGCGGTTCTTCTCGGCCGAGGGGATGACGGCGAGGTCAGGGCAGAACTCGAATTCATCGCTGAACGGGATCGCGACGTCGCTGATGAAGGCCCACTCCCCGCCGAGCTGGACCTCCAGCTGCATCCACAGCCGCACGATCGTCTCGTTGTGAAACGGCCTGAGCGGACTCATCACGATGTTGCCCTCGACAATCTCCATCCGATACCCGCGGAACATGTCCTCGTACCGGGCGAGCTGTGAGTGCAGGCGATCGCTGTCCGAGACGGTCACGTCAGCCTCCCTCTCTCTGCACTCGATGGTAGGCCGCACCGTAGTCAGACGGTCAGCCCCCGAACCAGAAGATCCAGCAGCGCACACACGAACAGGGCTATCCCGATGAACCCGTTGACGCTGAAGAACGCGCGGTTGAGGCGGGACAGATCATGCGGGCGGACGATCGAGTGCTCGTAGACGAACGCGCCCGCGACGATCATCAGGCCGACCCAGAAGAAGCCGCCCCCGTCGGTGACGACGGCGTACCAGACGAGCAGGGCCGTGGTCACCGCGTGGCACACCCGGGCGCCCCAGATCGCCGCGGGGATGCCGAAGCGGGCCGGGACCGACATGACGCCGATCTCGCGGTCGGTCTCGACGTCCTGGCAGGCGTAGATCAGATCGAAGCCGCCGATCCAGATGCCGACGGCCAGGCCCAGGATCGTGGCGTCCCAGGACCACTCGCCGCTGATCGCCAGCCAGCCGCCGACCGGGCCCATCGCCTGGGCGAGGCCGAGGATGGCCTGCGGGAAGTTCGTGAACCGCTTGCCGTACGGGTACACCACCATCGGGATCACCGCGATGGGGGCCAGGGCGAAGCAGAGCGGGTTGAGCAGGGCCGCCGATCCGAGAAAGACGACGACCGCGATCAGCGCGCCGGTCCAGGCGTGCTTCACCGACATCGCGCCGGTGACCAGCTCCCGCTGTGCCGTGCGTGGGTTCCTGGCGTCGATCTCGCGGTCGATGATCCGGTTCACCGCCATCGCGAAGGTGCGCAGGCCCACCATGCAGACGGTGACCAGGAGCAGCCGCCCCCAGTGGATGTTCCGGTCCCACTGGAACATCGCGGTGAGCGCGGCGATGTAGGCGAAGGGCAGGGCGAAGACCGAGTGCTCGATCATCACCAGGCGGAGGAACGCCTTGGTGCGTCCCGGCTGCGGGATCGCCGCGGAGGCGCTGCTCACAGGCCGTACTCCTTCCAGCGGCGGTCGACCTTCGCCGCCGTCTCCGGGTCGGACAGGACCATGTCGGGCCAGCCGCCGTCGCGCGTGTAGCCCTCCTCGGGCCACTTCTTCGTCGCGTCGATGCCTGCCTTGCCACCCCAGAACTGCTGGTAGGAGGCGTGGTCGAGATGGTCGACGGGGCCTTCGACGATGCTGAGGTCGCGGGCGTAGTCCGTGTTGCCGAGCGCGCGCCACGCGACCTCGTGCAGATCGTGGACGTCGCAGTCGGAGTCCACGACCACGATCAGCTTCGTCAGGGACATCATGTGTGCCCCCCAGATCGCGTGCATCACCTTCTGCGCGTGCTTGGGGTACTTCTTGTCGATCGAGACGATCGCACAGTTGTGGAAGCCGCCTGCCTCGGGGAGGTGGTAGTCCACGATGTCCGGCACGATGATCTTCAGAAGAGGAAGGAAGAAACGCTCCGTCGCACGACCCAGCGGTCCGTCCTCCGTCGGAGGCCGGCCTACGACGATCGACTGAAGCAGCGGCCGCTTCCGCATGGTCACGCAGTCGATCTTCAGCGCGGGGAAGGGCTCCTGCGGGGTGTAGAACCCGGTGTGGTCGCCGAAGGGCCCCTCGGGGAGCATCTCGCCGGGCTCCAGCCAGCCCTCGATGACGACCTCCGCCTGTGCCGGCACCTGCAGCGGCACGGTCTTGCAGTCGACCATCTCGATCCGCTTTCCGGCGATGAACCCGGCGAAGAGGTACTCGTCGATGTCGCCGGGCAGCGGCGCGGTGGAGGCATAGGTGACCGCGGGCGGGCAGCCGAAGGCGATCGCGACCGGCAGCCGTTCGCCGCGCCTCGCCGCGACCTGGTAGTGGTTGCGGCTGTCCTTGTGGATCTGCCAGTGCATGCCGATGGTGCGCTTGTCGTGGCGCTGCAGCCGGTAGAGGCCCAGGTTGCGGATGCCGCTTTCCGGGTCCTTGGTGTGGGTGAGCCCCAGGTTGAAGAAGGATCCGCCGTCCTGCGGCCAGGTGAAGAGGGCCGGCAGCTGGTCCAGGTCCACGTCGTCGCCGGTGAGGACGACCTCCTGGACGGGGGCCTCCTTCACCTTCTTCGGCGGGACGTGCGCCATCGCGCCGAGCTTGCCGAAGGCCTCGCGGACGCCGACGAAGCCGTGCGGCAGCTCGGGCCGCAGCAGCCCGCCGATCTTCTCGCTGATCTCCCCGTACGACTTCAGCCCGAGGGCCTTCAGCAGGCGCCGGTCGGTGCCGAAGACGTTCATCGCGAGGGGCATGGCGGAGCCCTTCACGTTCTCGAAGAGCAGCGCCGGGCCCCCCGACTTCTGCACCCGGTCGACGATCTCCCCGACCTCCAGATACGGGTCCACCTCGGCCTTGATGCGCTTGAGGTCACCCTCGCGTTCCAGTGCCCTGAGCAGGGAGCGAAGATCGTCGTAAGCCATGCGTCCCAGTATCTGCCACCCGCTACCCTGACCCCGTCACCGGGGCCGTCCAGCGTCCCGTCACCGTCTCCTGGGGGATCGCACCACCATGATCAGGTATCTGCCGTTCCTGCTGGTCCTGGCGCTGTGGATCTATGCCTTCATCGACTGCCTGAACACCCCTGAGGAGCAGGTCCGCGGGCTGCCCAAGGTGGTCTGGGTCATCATCATCCTGCTGTTCGGAGAGGTGCTGGTGGGGCCGATCGCCTGGCTGATCGCGGGCAAGTACCGCGGGCCCGTCCCGGCGGCCGGATCCACGCCCTCCGAGTGGCACCGCCACCACCGCACCCCGTTCGTCGCGCCCGACGACAACCCCGAGTTCCTGAAGTCCCTCAAGGAGGAGGCTGCATCTTCCAAAGACGTGAAGGACGAGGCGCTCCTCAAGGACTGGGAGGCCGATCTGCGGCGCCGCGAGGAGGAGCTGCGGCGGCGCGAGCGCGGCGAGGACCCCAGGGCGGACTGATGGAGCTGCGGCTGCTCGTCACCTTCGAGAAGGTCGCGACCGTGCTGAGCTTCACGCAGGCCGCGGCCGAGCTGAAGTACGCGCAGTCCAGCGTGACCGGCCAGGTACGGGCCCTGGAGTCGTCCCTGGGTGTCGAGTTGTTCGACCGGCTCGGCAGTCGTATCCGGCTCACGGAGGCAGGTGAGCGGCTGCTCCCCTACGCCCGGCAGATCATCGAGCTCACCGAGGATGCGCGGGCCGCGGTCACCGGTACCGAGGAGCCCGTCGGTTCGCTGGTGGTCGGCACGATGGAGTCGCTGACCTCGTACCGGCTGCCGCCGCTGCTGGAGTTCTTCCACCACCGCTACCCCGGGGTGCGGCTCTCCCTGCGCACCACCATCGGCGACGAGACCCGGCAGGCGCTGCGGCAGGGCACCTACGATCTCGGCTTCCTGATGGAGGAGGCGACCGAGCACCCGGGCCTGGAGAGCGTGGTCCTGTGCGAGGAGCCGCTCGCGCTGGTCGCCGCGCCCCGACACGCCCTCGCCGGGCGGGAGTTCGCCACCGCCGATCTCGTACGCCAGCCCCTTCTCGCGACCGAGCCGGGCTGCGCCTACCGGGACTTGTTCGAGCGGGAACTCAAGTCGGCCGGTGAGCCGGTCGACTTCGTGGAGTTCGGGACGATCGAGGCCACCAAACGCGCGGCGGCGGCCGGCCTCGGGGTCTCGTTGCTGCCCGAGGTGACGGTCGCCGCCGAACTCGCCGAGGGGTCTCTCGTACGGCTGCCGTGGCAGCCGCCGTTCACGCTTCGGACGCAACTGGCGTGGCGGGCCGGGAAGCGGCTTCCGGCGCACGTACGGCTGTTTCTCGAGCAGGCGCGGAAGATCGTGGCCGAGCAAGCGTGACCTTCAGGCCGGCCAGCACGATCAGCGGGACGCCCAGTGCCTGGACGAGGCCGATGTGGTGGCCGTACACCGCCCAGTCCATGACCATCGCGACCGCCGGGTAGACGAAGGCGAGGACGGCGATCTTCGAGGTCGGCAGCTTGGCGTAGGCGGCGTACATGAGGACGTACATCACGCCGGTGTGGATGAAGCCGAGGCCGACCAGCCAGCCCCAGTCCCAGCCGGTGCCGGCCATCGCGCCGAAGTCGGCGAAGGGGAGCAGCAGCGAGATCCCGACGAGGACCTGGACCAGGGCGATCAGGTGCGGGCGGACGCCGGTGATGCGTTTGGTGACCAGGGTGGACAGGCCGTAGAGGAGCGCGGCGAGGAGGGCCTGGCCGACGCCCTTGAGGTAGCTCCCGCCGCTGGTGAAGTCGGACGGTGTGACGCCCGAGACCAGGATCAGGCCCGCGAAGGCCAGCGCGATCCAGCCGACCTTGGCGGCGGTGAGGCGCTCGCGGAAGAGGAGGGCGCCGAGCAGGACCACGTAGAGCGGCTGTGTGTGGTAGACGACCGTGGCGACCGAGATCGACGTGTTCCGGTACGACTCGAAGAGGAACACCCAGTTGAAGACGATGAACACGCCGCCCAGGACGGCGAGTCCAAGGGTGCGCGGGGTGAAGCCGTGGCCGCGGAACCAGCCGCGGGAGAGGACGTAGGAGCCGAGCGCGAGGGCTCCGAAGACGACCCGGAAGAAGACGACGTTGAAAGGCGAGGCGCCCGACTCGACGACGAAGACGCCAAGGGTGCCGGACAGCACCATCGCGGTCATCAGCTGGGCGACGCCCCTGTTCTCTGCGGACTTGCTCTGCGTGGTCATGTCCTGGACGCTACGAGCGGGTGGCGGTGCGGGTCCACGCGCCAGTGGGGCGTCCTGCCGATGGGGTCATCGGCGGCGCCGATGCCTACAGGTTGTACGCCGCAGGGCCCACCGAAGCGGACAGTGCGCCCCTGTGCCCGGACCGGCCGGAACCGGACACTTACCTCGCATGACGACTGCTCCCGCCGACTCCTCCAACGCCCTCGCCCCCGCATACGGTGACAAGGTCATCGCCGTCGAGACGGCGGGCTCCGAGCCCATCCCCGACGCCGAACGCCACGGCTCGCCGCTGCAGCTGCTGTGGACCTGGGCGTCCCCGAACATCGAGTTCGCGACCGTCTTCATCGGTGTGATCTCGGTGCTGTTCTTCGGTCTGAGCTTCTGGCAGGCCACGGCCGCGATCGTGCTGGGCACGGCGCTGGGCGCGATCACGCAGGGCGTACTCTCCCTGGACGGGCCGCGGTTCGGTGTGCCGCAGATGGTGATCGGCCGCTTCTCCTTCGGGCGCCTGGGCAACATCCTGCCGGCCGCGGCCAACGGTCTGGTGGCTGGTGTGGGCTGGTTCGCGGTGAACAGCGTGAGCGCGGCCTTCGCCCTGAACACCCTGACGGGCCTGCGCCCGCTGCCCTCCCTTCTCCTGGTGGTCGTGGCCGAGATCCTGATCGGTTTCATCGGCCACAACTTCGTGCACACCTTCGAGAAGTACGCCTTCCCGGCCCTCGCGGTGATCTTCCTGCTGGCGGGCGTGTGGACGTTCAAGGACGCGGACCTCGGCGGGGGCGGCAGCGGCGGCGGCGTCGGCGGGTTCCTCCTCGCCTTCAGCGCGGCCTGGGGCTATGCGGCCGGCTGGAACCCGTACGCCACGGACTACTCCCGCTATCTGCCGCGCACCGCGAACCGGTTCAGGACCGTCCTCTACCCGGCCGTCGGCCTGTTCGTGTCCGTCGCCCTCGTGGCGGTCATCGGGGCGGCCTCGGCGACCATCGTGGCCCCGAAGAACGCCACCCCGACGGCGGCCTTCACCGGTCATCTCCCCGGCTGGCTCGGTGACCTGGTGCTTCTCGCCATCATCCTCGGCGGCATCTCCGCGAACGCCCTCAACATCTACTCGGGCGCGATCTCCATCGCCTCCTTCGGTCTGAAGCTCCCCACCTGGCTGAGCCGCAGCGTGCTGGTCGTGGTGTCGGGTGTCGCCGGTACGGCGGCCGCGTGGGCGTCACTGTCCGACGCGGGGTCGGCGTACGAGGCGTTCCTGCTGGTCATCGCGTACTGGGTGGCGCCGTGGCTGGGGGTCGTCCTGGTGGAGCGGTGGCTGCAGGGCCGCACGACCACGGACGAGGAGCTGGCCGCCCGCCTGAACGACCGCTCCTTCACCAACTGGCCCGGCCTGGCAGCCCTGTTGATCGGCGTCGCGGTGTCGGTCCCGCTCTTCTCCAACCAGGAGGACTACGTCGGTTACGTACCGAAGCACTGGCCGTCGTTCGGCGACATCACTCCGGTGGTCGGGTTCGTGGTGAGCGCGGCGCTGTATGCGGTGCTGCGCCGGGCGAAGGCTCAGCTCCCGTCCAGCGGTTCCGCCTGATCCGCGTGCTCGACCCTGATGTACCGGCTGTTGTGCTCCCCGTAGGCCTTCTTGAGGATCGGTTCCGCCTTGTCGGGGTCGTCGACCCCGATGAGGACGAAGCCCCGTTCGTCCGCGGCGACTTCACGCATCGCGAAGGTGCCGTCCCAGCGGTGCATGTCGTCGACGACCCGGTCGCAGAGGGCGTGGAGGGTCCTTCCGCCGATGTCGGTGTCGTGCAGCCGCACGGTCACGCCCCGCACGGCCGCCCCGCAGATCGCGTCGTCCAAGGCGGCTGAGGGCATGCGCCAGACGTCGACCGACCGGTGATCCTCGTCGACGGAGAGGCCTGTGTAGACGTCGGGGTACCTCTTCCGGGCCAGTTCGTCGACGTGTACGACCACGCGCGTCAGCGGGGTGCCGTCGTCGCGGTCCGGGAGGCTTTCGACGGGGCGGGTGCCGGCGCAGGTGCGGTCCGCGACCGCCGACTTGATCCGGTCGGGATCCGCTCTGAGACCTCCGTCGGTGTGACCGGCCCCCATGGCCTGGACGTACAGACCCGCGGCCACCACCAGCGCGACGCTCGCTCCGGCCGATGCGATCCAGGTGCGGTTGCTGCCCATGTCCCCCTCCATCCCCCTGCGTCGGCGTCAGCACTGTGACGCGGGAGGGGGCGCGGAGGTTCAGACCGTCGGCTCGTCCCGCAGGACGAGGTCCAGCAGACCCGGGAAGCGGGCCTCGAACTCCGCCCGCCGCAGACGGTTGACCCGCCGGGGCCCCTCGTCCCGCTGCTCGACCAGGCCCGCGCCCCGCAGCACCACGAAGTGGTGGCTGAGCGCCGCCTTGCCGACCGGCACGTCGAAGCTGCCGCAGCTGCGCGACCACTCCGCCGAGCCCGCCAGCTCCCTGACCAGGCTGATGCGTACGGGGTCGGCGAGCGCGGCGAGGGCGGTCTGCACGGAGACGTCGTCGGGGTGGGTGTGCTCGGGGGCGGCCCGATGACTGGTGCGCTGCGCCACGCGGGCCTCCTTCACGCCTGACCGAGGTTCACGTCTTGCCGACTGTTCGATGAAAATCATACACTCGCGACTGTTCGCTTTTCATTGAACAGTCCATGGAGCAGTCGTGGACCGAACAGTCATGGATGGTGTGGCATGCGTGCGGTGGAGTTCCAGGAGTACGGCGGACCCGAGGTCCTGAAGGTCGTGGAGGCGGAGGTCCCCGAGCCCGGTCCGGGCCAGGTGAGCCTCGACGTGGCGTACACCGGGGTGAACTTCGCCGATCTCAAGGCGCGCAGCGAGGGCTACCGGGTGCCGCAGCTGCCCTACGTGCCCGGACTGGAGGCGTCGGGGCGCATCCGCGCGCTCGGCGAGGGGGTCACGGGTCTGTCCGTCGGCCAGGAGGTGACGGCACTGACGGAGGGCGGCGCCTACGCGGATGTGGTCCTGGCGAACGCCGCGACCGTCTTCCCGGTCCCGGCCGGCGTCGACCTGCGTACGGCGGCGACCCTGCCGGCCGTGCTGCCGACGGCGTACGCCCTGCTGCACGCGGTGGGCCGGCTGCAGCCGGGCGAGACGGTGCTCGTGCAGGGCGCGGCGGGCGGCGTCGGCACGGTGGCGGGACAGCTGGCGAAGGCGGCCGGGGCGGGGGCCGTGTACGGGGTGGTGTCGAGCGCGGCCAAGGCGGCGTACGCGCGCGAGTACGGCTACGACGAGGTGTTCGTCGGCGAGTTCGCCGAGGCGGTACGGGAGGCGACCGGCGGCCGGGGCGTCGACCTCGCGCTCGATCCGGTCGGCGGCGAGACGCTTCGGGGCAGCCTGGCCTCGCTCGCGTTCTTCGGGCGCCTGGTCTCCTTCGGCAACGCGAGTGCGGCACCGGCGTGGACGGTGGGCCAGCCGGAGCTCTACCCCTGCGGGCTGTCGGTCGGCGGCTTCTCGATCCTCACGCTGGCGCAGACGGCCCCCGGGGAACTGCGCTCCCTCGCCGAGCGGGCCTTCGCGAAGGCGGTGGACGGCACGGTGTCGCTGCCGGTCACCGCCGAGTTCGGGCTGGAGGAGGCAGCAGAGGCGCACCGGCTGATGGGGACGCGGACCAGCACCGGGAAGCTGTTGCTGCGGGTGAGCGGCTGAGGGCAGCGCGCGGGCTGGACAGTTCGTCGCGAATTTCGACACGGTGGGTACGCCGACTTACCGCGCCACTGCTCGTTCCTGCGGCGGGCGGGCATCCCGGCACGTAGCCGTTCCGGGGCGAGCGATTCGTGGCCGGCAACATCCGGCTCGGCCTCGCGATGCTCAACAAGGTCGACGCGGCCGCAAGCTGTTCACCGAGGACGACACCCTGCGCACCCCGAGAACGGTCCTGTGCTCGGCCCCGTACAACGGCCCGCGCCAGGTCACCCTGCGCTGGGAACGCGCCCCGAAAAGGGCGCGGGGCTGTGTCCATATGCGGCTCCGCCGCGGGGCGCGACCAGCCCGGTCGAACCAGCAGACGACCGGCGGTCCATCACGGCACCCCCAGCGGAGCGCCCCCGCACGACCCGATGCGCACACACCGCCGCCAACAACTCCGCCAGCAGGTCCGGATCGTCGACCTCAAGCCCCAGCAGGGACTCGATCCGCTCCAGCCGCTGGTACAGCGACTGGCGGCCGATGTGCAGCAGGGCCGCGGTCCGGGTCGGGGAGCAGCCGTGCCGCAGATGGACCTCCAGGGTGCGGACCAGGTCGCTGGGGTGGGCCGCCTCCCAGGCCAGCAGCGGGCCCAGGGTGTGCTGGACCAGCCGGTCGAGGCGGTCGCGGTTGGTGTCGATGCCGCCGCGGGTCAGCTCCCGTTCCAGGGCGAGCGCACGGGCGGAGGTGACCAACGGGCCCTCGGGGGCGGGCGGTTCGGCGGCCGGCACGGTCAGCGCCAGCTCCAGCGTCGTACGGGCCGCCCGCAGCGTGTCGCTCCAGCGCAGCCAGCCGCTGCCCGCGTCGACGGCGTGCCCGACGGCGACGGTGAGGCCCGCGTCGGCTGCCGTACGGAAGGCATCCTGGACGGCACGGACCGGATCACCGGAGCGGAAGCGACCGCCGAGGCCCGCGCCGCCGTCGCCCGGCAGCGCGAGCAGTGCCAGCACATCCCCCGGGAACGGCGCCCGCAGCACGCCCGCCCCGCCCAGCAGCCGTACTGCCCGGTCCACGGCGCCCACCTCGCGCGTGCCGTGCACCGACACCCCGATGAGCCGGGCGCCCGGCCCCGGGTGGAACCCGGCGAGCGCGGACCGTGCCTCGACCTCCGGCTGGTTGAGGGCCGCGCGGTCGGCCAGGTCGGCGAGCAGGGCGGCCGTGTGGTCGCCGCCCCAGGGACGGACCACCGACCGCCCGGACAGCCCCCGGGCCACGATCGCGCGGTTCGCCGCCTCCGTGATCCGTACGAAGGGCACGACCCGGTGCAGGGCCAGCAGGGGCAGGCCCAGGCGGCGGGCCTCGTCGACCACCTCGGGCGGCATCTGCGGCAGTGAGCGGCCCACCTCCACCGCCAGCCCGGCGGCGCCCCGCGCGGCCAGCTCGCGGACGTACCGGCGGCGGACCTCCTCGTCGGCGTCCATCAGGCCGAAACCGTTCGTGAGCAGCAGTTCTCCGCCGTCGAGGAAGTTGGCGCCCTCGTACACCTCACTGGAGTGCACCCAGCGGACCGGGCGGTCCAGGGCGCCCTCGCCGGCGAGGAGGGCGGGTTCGGAGGCGCGGACGGGATCGAGGTCCAGGACTTCGCGGAGGGTGAGTGCGGCCACGGGCACCTCCAGGGACGGCGCGTGGACAGTTCGTCCGGCGGCGGGATGCCCGGAGAGTACTTTCCGCACGTTGCCCTCGTGTTTCGGCCACAGCAGAGTGAGGACATGGACCTTGAGGACCCCATGGACCAGGTGACGGCACGGGCCTGGCTCGCCACCGCCGTCGCGGAGGCGCGCACGGGGCTCGCGGAGGGCGGCATCCCGATCGGCGCCGCGCTCTACGGCGCCGACGGCACCCTGCTGGGCCGCGGCCACAACCGGCGCGTCCAGGACGACGACCCCTCGATGCACGCGGAGACGGCCGCGTTCCGCAATGCGGGACGGCAGCGCTCGTACCGCGGTACGACGATGGTCACGACCCTCTCGCCGTGCTGGTACTGCTCCGGTCTGGTCCGCCAGTTCGGCATCTCCCGGGTGGTGGTCGGCGAGGCGGCCACCTTCCACGGCGGGCACGACTGGCTGGCGGAGCACGGCGTGCGGATCGTGCTGCTGGACGACGCCGAGTGCATCGGGATGATGCGCGACTTCATCAAGAACCATCCGGCACTGTGGAATGAGGACATCGGTGAGTGACCCGCGTATTCCGACCATCGATCTGCGGCCGTGGCTCGACGGCGACGAGGACGCCCGCACCGCCATCGCCCGCACCGTCGACGAGGCCCTGCAGACCGCCGGGTTCCTGCTGGTCACCGGGCACGGCGTGGATCCGGCACTGCGGTCGGCGATCCGGGCGGCGGCCCGCGCGTTCTTCCGGCTGCCCGTCGGCGTCAAGCAGCCGTACGCGGCGAAGGTCGGCGGCCGCGGCTGGCTCGGCCCGGGCGCCGAGGCCAACGGCTACTCGGAGGGTACCGAGACCCCGCCGGACCTGAAGGAGTCGCTGACGTTCGCGACGCACGAGCCCTTCGAGGACCCGGTCGTCAACGCGGAGTGGTACGCGCCCAATGTGTGGCCGCAGGAAGTGCCGGAGCTCCGGACGCTGTGCGAGGAGTACCTGGAGCGGATGGGCGAGCTGGAGAAGCAGCTGCTGTCCCTGCTCGGCGAGGCGCTCGGCCTGGAACCGGACTTCTTCTCCCGGCACATGGACCATCCGACGTACGGCTTCAACATCAACTGGTATCCGGGCACGGAGGTCGTCGGGGAGCCGCAGCCGGGTCAGTTCCGCATCGGGCCGCACACCGACTTCGGGACGGTCACGATCCTCGACCGGCAGGCCGGCAAGGGCGGGCTGCAGGTGTACACGGACGAGGGCGGCTGGGAGGACGCGCCCTTCGACCCGGAGGCCTTCACCATCAACATCGGGGATCTGATGGCCCGTTGGACCGGTGACAGGTGGCGGTCGGGTCGGCACCGGGTGCTGCCGCCGCCCGGGGACGCGCCCGCCGAGGAGCTGATGTCGCTCGTGTACTTCGGCGAGTGCACACCGGGGACGCTGGTGGAGTCCGTGCCGGCGCCGGTGGGGCGGGTGGCGTACGAGCCGGTCGACTCGCACATCTATCTGCGGGAGAAGCTGGACTCGATCACGGTCGGCTGACCAGCTTCTCGAAGCGGGCCCGCCAGGCGGGCTCCGCCGCCTCGGCTCCCCGGTACTCGTGGGTGAAGCGGAGGGCCGTGCCCTGCTCGCCGTCCCGCTCCAGGTGGAAACGGATCCGGTCGCCGTCGTCCAGCGTGTACTCGGCGACCCGGTCCACATCCCAGGCGGTGACCCGGCCGCTGCCCAGGTCACGCAGGGCGACCGCGCCGCCGAGCCTGGGTTCGAGGACGTCGGCGGCGGTGAACCACCGGGCGAGCCCCTCGGGGGTGGCCACCGCCGGCCAGACGTCCTCCATGCGCCGTGGGACCCGCACCAGGAAGTGCAGCATGTGCGTGTTCCCGTGGCTCTGACTGGTGCCCTGTGCGATGGAACCGCTCATGACACCAGTGTCGGCCCTGCGTGGCTCAGACGCCCGCGTACGAGTGCTTGCCGGAGACGAAGATGTTGACGCCGTAGTAGTTGAACAGCCAGCAGCCGAAGGCGATCAGCGCCAGGTAGGCGGCCTTGCGGCCCTTCCAGCCGGCGGTGGCGCGGGCGTGCAGGTAGCAGGCGTAGGCGACCCAGGTGATGAACGCCCAGGTCTCCTTCGGGTCCCAGCCCCAGTAGCGGCCCCAGGCCGACTCCGCCCAGATCGCGCCCGCGATGATCGTGAACGTCCACAGCGGGAAGACGGCCGCGTTGATGCGGTACGAGAACTTGTCCAGCGAGGACGAAGAGGGCAGGCGCTCCAGGAACGAGGTGGCGAAGCGGCCGGGCGTGCCGCCGTTCTCCAGCTTGGTCTCGTACGAGTCCTTGAAGAGGTACAGCAGCGTGCCGACGGCGCCCACGTAGAAGACCGCGCCGCACAGGATGGCGGTGGAGACGTGGATGTACAGCCAGTACGAGTGGAGAGCGGGAACCAACTGGTCACTGGCGGTGTACAGGACCGTGACGGCGATGCCGAGGTCGAGGAGGACCGTGGTGATCAGGAACAGGCCGAGCCAGCGGACGTTCTTCTTCAGCGCGAGCAGCGCGAGGTACACGGTGACGGCCACCGCGGAGAACGTGATGTTGAACTCGTACATGTTGCCCCATGGCGCCCGCTCCACCGAGGCCGCGCGGGCGATCACGCCGGCGAGGTGGACGAGGTACGCGAGCACGGTGAGCGAGATGGCGATGCGCCCGTAGAGGTCGCCCTGCTCGTCCCCGCCGTGCGCCCCGGGCCCGTCGGGCACGTCCCGCGCACCGGCCGAGGCCCGTACGACGACCTTGGGCCGCTCCAGTACCGCGGTGCCGCCCGCCTTGTTCACGGTGACGGCCGGGGCCTTGGCCCCCTTCGCCTCCGTGGTGAGCGCGGCGGCCGTGCGGGCGACCCTGCTGCGGCTGCCGAAGAGCCATTCGGCGATGTACGCGAAGAAGGCCAGGGTGTAGACGGCCATCGCGGAGTAGATCAGTGTGTTGCTGATGTTCGCGAGGTGTTCGTTGGTGGCCGTGGCCAACTCGGTTCCGGCGGCGAGAGTCACTTCGTCTCAGCCCCTTCGGCAGGTACGACTTCGGTGTCGGGGGTGGTGGTGTCGTCTTGGTCCGGTGAGCCGGCGTCGGGTTCGGCGTCGGAGTCGTGGGAGTGCTCGTCGGGCTCGGGTGCGCCCGGCGCCTGGTCGTAGAGGATTCCTGCGAGGTCGCCGAGTTCCTCGGGGAGCTTGGCGGACTCGCTGCGGCCGAGGCCGGCCATCTCGACGACGGTCACACCGTCGGCGCCCTTGACGGCCCGCACCCAGACGCGGCGGCGCTGGATGAACAGGGACGCGGCGAGGCCGAAGATCGCGGTGAGGGAGCCGGCGAGCGCCCAGGAGGTGCCGGGCTGCTGGACGACCTGGAAGTTCGCCCACTGCTTGGTGGACTCGTAGGTGATCGAGCCGGCGCCGTTCGGGAGCTGCATGGTCTGGCCGGGCCTCAGGTTGTCCCTGAGCTGGGCGCCCTTGGAGTCCTTGAACTCCTTCACATGCGCCTTGTCGAGCTGGTACACGCTCTGCGGGATACCGGAGTCGACACCGAGGTCGCCGTGGTACGGCGTCAGGTTCAGCACCGGGTTGCGCAGCGCGGGGAAGGTGGAGGCCGTCTCGCTGCCCGGGGTGTAGGTCGGCAGGAGGAAGGCCGAGATGCCCAGCTGTTCGCTGACGCCCTTGGCGTTCTTGTAGCCGTCGAGGACCTTGACCACACCGGTGGAGGTGACGTTGGAGTCGAGCGGGAGGAGCGGTACGGCATCGCGGTAGACGACGTTGCCCTTGCCGTCGCGGACCGTGATGACGGGGGCGTAGCCGTGGGCGGTGAGGTAGACCTTGGCGTCGCCGATCTCCAGCGGCTCGTTGACCTTGACCAGGTCCTTCCTGCCCTTGCCGTAGGCGCCCTGGCTGTAGGTGAGGGCGGCCTGGTAGGTGCGCGGGGTGCCCTTGTTGGGGCCGCTGGCCTCGTAGGTGCCGGTGAACTTGTCCAGGTGGAAGCTGAACGGCACCAGGTCGTCGGTGGTGAAGAGGTTCCCGGACTTGAAGTCGTCGTACTGCGTGGTGGTGTTGGAGAAGCCGTCGCCCTCGACGATCAGCTTGTTGCCCTCGGACTTGAAGAGCTGGCCCCAGGCGAACGCGATCAGCATCACGATCAGCGCGATGTGGAAGGCGAGGTTGCCGACCTCCCGCAGATAGCCCTTCTCGGCGGCGACGGCGTCACCGGCGAGGTGGGCGCGGAAGCGGCGCTTCTTGAGGAGGGCGAGCGCGGCCTCGCGTACCTGCTCGGGTTCGGTCTCCGTGCGCCAGGTGGTGTAGGCGGGCAGCCGGGTCAGGCGCTTGGGGGCGCCCGGCGGGCGGCCGCGGAGCTGGCCGATGAACTGCCAGGTGCGCGGGACGATGCAGCCGATGAGGGAGACGAACAGCAGGATGTAGATCGCGGAGAACCACACCGAGCTGTAGACGTGGAAGAGGCCGAGCTTGTCGTAGACCGGCGCCAGGAAGGTGTGGGATTTGCGGAAGTCGGCGACCTTGGTCTCGTCGATGCCGGACTGCGGGATCAGCGAGCCGGGGATGGCGCCGAGGGACAGGAGCAGGAGCAGCAGCAGCGCGACCCGCATCGAGGTGAGCTGCCGCCAGAACCAGCGGGCCCAGCCGATGACGCCCATCGCGGGCAGGTTCGCCAGCTCCTCCCTGGGCGCGGTGGAGAGCTGGGAGCCGGCAGCGCCGAGGTCCGGGTCGTCGGCCCGCTCGGAGGGCGTACCGGTGGTGGCCTTGCTCATCGATCAGATCCCCACAGTGAAGCCGGCGGACCAGGACTGCATGTCCTGCACGATGCGGTCCCAGGCGCCGGTCAGCAGCAGCAGACCGGTCACGATCATCATCGTGCCGCCGATCCGCATCACCCAGACATAGTGGCGCTTGACCCAGCCGAAGGCGCCGAGCGCCTTGCGGAAGGCGACCGCGGCGAGCACGAAGGGCACGCCGAGGCCGAGGCAGTAGGCGACGGTCAGTATGGCGCCCCGGCCCGCGCTCGACTGCTGCGCGGACAGGGTCAGCACGGAGCCGAGGGTCGGGCCGATGCACGGGGTCCAGCCGATGCCGAACAGCGCACCCAGCAGCGGGGCACCGGCGAGACCTGCCACCGGCCGCTTGTGGAAGCGGAACTCCCGCTGGGTCATCCAGGGCATCAGCCCCATGAAGAAGACACCCATGAGGATCATGAGCGCGCCCAGCACCTTGGACAGGATGCCCTTGTTGTCCTGGAGCGTGTCGCCGAAGTAGCCGAACAGGGCGCCGCTGGAGACGAACACGGCGGTGAAGCCGAGGACGAAGAGGGAGGCGCCCGCGACCATCCGCCCGCGCCGGGCCTCGGCCAGGTCGGTGCCGGCGACCCCGGTGACGTAGGACAGATAGCCGGGGACGAGCGGCAGGACGCACGGGGAGAAGAAGGAGACCAGTCCGCCGAGGAGCGCGATGGGCAACGCGAGCAGCAGGGCGCCGTTGAGCACCGTGTCGTTGTAGCCCGTCGCGGCGAGCGTGGTGACTGAGGTCACGTCACTTCTCCGCGAGGACCGGGGCGATCATCTTGCGCAGCTTGTCCTCGCTGAGCGCGGCCAGCGAGCGGGCGGCGATCCTGCCCTCCCGGTCGAGGACGAGCGTGGAGGGGACCGCCTGCGGGTTGAGCGTGCCCCTCTTGAAGCGGAGCATCAGCTTGCCCGTGGGGTCGTAGAGGCTCTGGTAGGTGATGCCCTGCTGCTTCTCGAAGGCGACCGCGTTCTGGGTGCTGGTGTCGCGGGTGTTGATACCGACGAACTGGACGCCCTTGGTCTTGAGGTCCTGGTAGACCTTCTCGAAGTTGGGCGCCTCGGCACGGCAGGGGGCACACCAGGAACCCCACACGTTCAGGACGACGACCTTGCCCTTGAAGGAGGCGACGTCGAGCTGTCCCCCGTTGACGGTCCTGCCGGAGAGGTCGGGCGCCGCGGCCCGCTCCCCCTTCTTCGCGGTGGAGATGCCGTCCTTGCCCATGACGAAGTTGGTGTCACCGCCCCCGCCGGAGGTCCCTCCGGACGAGCAGGCGGACATCAGCAGCGCGGCGACCGCGGCACCGGCGGTGGTCAGGGCGGCTCGGCGACGTGCGCGG
Source organism: Streptomyces sp. NPDC051172 (assembly GCF_040682555.1). Classification (NCBI taxonomy): domain Bacteria; kingdom Bacillati; phylum Actinomycetota; class Actinomycetes; order Kitasatosporales; family Streptomycetaceae; genus Streptomyces; species Streptomyces sp. NPDC051172. The sequence goes on along the minus strand of NZ_JBFBBE010000012.1, from coordinate 55,074 downwards.
TTCGGGCGCACGGGGGCGCGGCTGGCGGCACTCATGTGAAAAGTTTCGCATGCCCGTTCCCGGGGTCGTGCGCACCCCCCTTGCGGGGGGGGAGAACCGCATTTCAGGCAGCCTGTCCGTTGGTCGAGGACGAGGAGGAGGCGGTCCCCTTGAGGAAGGTCTTCCAGCCGCCCACCGGCTGCTGACCGACGCCGAGGGTGCGCAGCTTGGCGAGGACCTCCGGCTTCTGTACGTCGATCCAGTCGGTGAACTGCCGGAAGGAGACGAGCCGGACGTCGGCGCCCTTCTCCTTCGCCAGCGCGATGTGCTTGAACGCCTGCTCCACGGCGTCCATGTATATGCCGCCGTTCCAGTGCTCGAAGTGGTTGCCTATGAAGAAGGGCGCGCGGTTGGTGAAGTACGCCCGCCTGAAGCCGGCGATGTAGGCCCCGGCCGCCTGCTCGCGCCAGGCCGGGTAGTTGTAGGCCGGCGCCTTGGTCGAGTTCTGCGACTGGTTGAACATCATGTTGTAGTCCATCGAGAGGACCTGGAACCTCTTGCCGGGGAACGGGATCGACTGCAGCGGGAAGTCCCACAGCCCGTGCTTCTTCGACGGCCACACCTGCAGGCCGCCGGGCGAGGAGGCGTCGTAGCGCCAGCCCAGCTCACGGGCGGTGGGCAGCAGGTTCTCCTGGTTGAGCAGGCAGGGCGTCCGGCCGCCGACGAGCTCCTTGTCGTAGTCGAAGGGCAGGGCCGGCAGGTCGGTGAAGCCGGTGTTGGTCTTCCAGTTCTTCACGAAGGACTTGGCCTGGTCGATCTCGCTGCGCCACTGCTGGGGCGTCCACCACTTGACGGAGGTGTGGGTCTCGCCACAGAAGTGACCGTTGAAGTGCGTGCCTATCTCGTGGCCTTCGAGCCAGGCCCGGCGCACACTGGTCAGCGTCGCCTTGACGTGCTCGTCGTTGAGGTAGCCGATGTCGGAGGCGCCGATCCTGTTGTTCGGCGGGTTGTACAGACGCTTCTTCGACTCGGGCAGCAGATACAGCCCGGAGAGGAAGAAGGTCATGGACGCCTGGTGCTGCTTGGCGAGGTCGAGGAAGCGCGGGAAGAGCCCGTTGCCGACCTCGCCGGCGCCGTCCCAGGAGAAGACCACGAACTGCGGCGGGGCCTGCCCCGGCTGCAACGGCTCGGGCTTGGCCGGCTGGTAGGGCTGCTTGCCCGTGAAGGAGGTCGAGCCGTCTCCGATGGGGCGGCCGGAAGGAGAAGGCTTGCCGGATCCGCCGCTGTTGGAACCCGAACCATGGGTCGACCCATCTGACTGCGTGAGGGTGCCGCAGCCGGAGAGTCCGACGGCGGCCGCAGCGCCCGCGCCGAGCCCGAGCATTCCCCTTCGAGTGAGAGCACTCATTCCAACCCCGATCGTCATGTCCTGTGGTGGTCACCCATTCAGAGGACATGACGAAGGGAGTGGTTCCTGACGATCACGTTGATCTGGCAACAAATGTCACGAACGTGTCATGGGATCCCAAAGGGGATTTCTCATCTCCCAACGGGGTCCCATGACTTCCCCAAAGGAGACCTCAGGCGCCGAAGGCCTTGCTCTTTCCCTTCACCGGCTTGGCGCCCGCGAGGAGATGGGCCGGGACGAGATCGCGGGCCGGCTCGCTGTAGCCGACGGACACGAGCTTGTCGCCCTGGTAGGTGAAGGACGTCAGCGAGGCCAGCGTGCACTGCCGCTTGCGCGGGTCGTGCCACAGCCGCCGCTTCTCGACGTACGACCGCACGATCCAGATCGGCAGCTGATGGCTGACGAGGACGGCCTCGTGCCCCCGCGCCCGGTCCTTGGCCGAGTCCAGCGCCTGCATCATCCGGACGACGATGTCGACGTACGGCTCGCCCCACGACGGCCTGAACGGGTTGACGAGGTGCTTCCAGTTGCCCGGCTTGCGCAGCGCGCCGTCCCCGACCCCGAAGGTCTTGCCCTGGAAGACGTTGTCGGCCTCGATGAGCCGCTCGTCGGCGGCCAGGTCCAGCCCGTGCGCCTTGGCGATCGGGGCGGCCGTCTCCTGGGCCCGCTCCAGCGGGGAGGAGCAGACGTAGGTGATGTCCCGGGGCGCCAGGTGCTCGGCGACCCGCTCGGCCATCTGCCGGCCCAGCTCGGAGAGGTGGTAGCCGGGCAGCCGCCCGTACAGGACCCCGTCCGGGTTGGCGACCTCGCCGTGCCGCATGACATGGACGACGGTGATGTCGCCGCTGGTGTTCTCGCTCACGCGGTTGCCTCCGCCGCCGCTCGGGCCGCCGCCGGAAGGGCGTCGGCGATGCGCTGCACGGCCTGATCGTCGTGGGCCGTGGACACGAACCAGGACTCGAAGGACGAGGGCGGGAGATAGACGCCCTGCGACAGCATCGAGTGGAAGAAGGCGGTGAAGCGGAAGGACTCCTGCTTCTTGGCGTCCTCGTAGTCGCGGACCTCCCGGTCCGTGAAGAAGACGGAGAACATGTTGGAGGCGTTCTGCAGCCGGTGCCCGACGCCTTCCTTGCTCAGGGCCTCGGTGACGAGCGACCGGATGGTCGCCGACACGGCGTCGACCTTGTCGTACGCCGCATCGTCGAGCAGGCGCAGCTGGGCGAGTCCGGCCGCGGTGGCGACCGGGTTCCCGGAGAGGGTGCCGGCCTGGTAGACGGGCCCGGCGGGCGCGAGATGCGCCATCACATCGGCCCGCCCGCCGAAGGCGGCGGCGGGGAACCCGCCGCCCATGACCTTCCCGAAGGTCATCAGATCGGGCTTGACCCCGTCGATCCCGAACCAGCCCGCCCGACTGGTGCGGAACCCGGTCATGACCTCGTCGGAGATGAAAAGGGCACCGTTCTTCGAGCAGGCGTCCTTGAGGCCCTGGTTGAACCCGGGCCGCGGCGGCACGACACCCATGTTCCCGGGCGAGGCCTCGGTGATCACGCAGGCGATCTCACCGGGGTGCCGGTGGAAGGCCTCGTGCACGGCCTCGAGGTCGTTGTACGGCAGCACGATGGTGTCGCCGGCCTGGGCACCGGTGACGCCGGGGGTGTCCGGCAGGGCGAAGGTGGCCACGCCGCTGCCCGCGGCGGCGAGCAGCGAGTCGACGTGACCGTGGTAACACCCGGCGAACTTGATCACCTTGGTGCGCCGGGTGAACCCGCGGGCGAGCCGGATGGCGCTCATGGTGGCCTCGGTCCCGCTGGACACCAGCCGCACCTGGTCCACGGGCTCGACGCGCGCGACGATCTCCTCCGCGAGCGCGACCTCGCCCTCACCGGGCGTACCGAAGGAAGTACCGCGCGAGACGGCGTCCTGGACGGCGGCGATGACCTCCGGGCGGGAGTGCCCGAGGATCATGGGCCCCCAGGAACACACCAGGTCGACGTAGTCCCGCCCGTCCGCATCCGTCAGATACGGACCGGTACCGGACACCATGAACCGGGGCGTACCGCCCACGGCACGGAATGCGCGCACCGGGGAGTTCACCCCACCGGGAGTGACGGCCGCGGCCCGGTCGAACAGTGCCTGCGAGGCAGGCGCTTCGTATGAATAAGGCAGTGAATCAGGCAGTTCGCTCATGACCTGCGACTTCTCCGACCTTCTCCGACTTCTCGGGCTCCGGTTGCAAGGGACCTCCTCAGGGTAGGCCAGGGTGCACGGGCGGCAGCGGGTGCTGCTGACCGGAGAGACAGCCGCCGCCCTGGACGATCTGCGAAACTGGGACCTGATACACACAGCTCATACGGTCCTGGCGTACGTATAGGTGTACGGATGGATGTACGACCGGGTGCGCGGCCAGGTGTACGACGAGGTGTACGGAGGCTTGTTCAGAGGCTGCGAAGATCCTGCGGACAGGTGTTTCAGCGCACGTTTCGGCGGGCGGCCGTGGGGGAGGTCACTGACACGATGATCGGGTTGCGCGGCGGGGGCCACGCGTCCTAGAAAAGCAGTCGGGTGGAGATATGCATCGCGGTGGCGGACTGGGCGAGGGGACTGATGACCTGGGTCCTCGACGTGCCCATCGAGGAAGGCACCGACGCGAGGCGGAGGAAGCTACCGAGACACGTCGGGGACAGGGTGCACCGAGCGAGCCCGAGCAGATCGACCGGCGGATCGACCGCCGGGGCGACGCGCTCCGGGCGGGGAGCAGGAATGGTGGTCGGGTGGGGGTGACGTACAAGTACTTCGGCGCGCCGGACGGCGCGACCGCGGCCCGTGTCCCGATCTCGATGCGCCCCGAGGAACTCGGCGGCGACGAGCTCGGCATGAACGGCATGTTCACCAAGATCAAGCCGGAGACGATGGCGGCGATGGTGCTGACGGGCATCGAAGGCGTCCCCCTCCACAAGGTCCCGCCCCTCGAACTGGTCGTCCTGCACCCCGACTACGCGGTGGTCAAGCTCCCGATGACGGTCGTCGACCCGCTGCGGGGCATAGGCGAGGAGGCGGTCGGCGCGGCTGCATTCATCTGGTCGACGGTGCCGGACCGCGGGGGCCCGCGGGATGCGTTCAACGTGTACCAACTGCTGCACGAGTGGCAGGACTTCAGCCACAGGTTGCATGAGGCGGGGCATCAGCCGTACTGCCTTGTGTGGCCCTGAGCTGGGGCTTCTGGCGGATCGGGCGGGGTCTTCGGGCCTCGCCCTTTTTGGTGCCGGAGGGGCGGTCAGGCGGCAGGGCACATTGGCCTTGCTGGGGGTGCTGATGTGCGAGGAGCTCCAACGCCTCCTCCCAGCGGTATCGGTCGGCTCCGCCGCCGGCCTTGGGTCGGTGGGGCTCGTACGAGCCGATCAGTACGTCCATCTCGCGCAGGTGCTCCAGGCTCCGGCGGTACGCGGGGTCGGCGGCCTGGGCCGAGTTCGGGTACGGCAGGACAGCGGTCGGGATGCCCATCCCGTATGCCTCGCACAGGATGCCCAAGGCGAGGGTGTCGAAGATGCCGGCAGCCCACGTGTTGACCGTGTTGAAGGTGGCCGGCGCAACCGCGATCGCGTCCGCGGGCGGCAACGGTCGTGGCTCACCGGGTGTGCGCGCCAGGCCGAGCGGATCGGGTAGCCGGTCCGGGCCTCGATCGCCTCGGTGTCGAGGAAGCCCAGCCCCTGCGGGGTGGCGACGAGCCCGACGTCCCAGTTCCGTTCCTGCCCGGCGGTGATCAGCTTGCCGGCGTCACCGGCGATGCCGGAGGCGCAGACGACGACACACACCCTCAAGGCAGCGTCACCCCGCCGCGCCCGTCCCGCTCCCCGGCACCCCGCCGACGGTGAACCCGATCACCGACCCGCCTCCCGCCCGCTGCGCGGCGAACGGCGCTCCGCCATGCGCCATGGCGACCTCCCGCACGATCGACAGGCCGAGCCCGGAACCGGGCAGGGACCGCGCGTCGGCTGCGCGGTAGAAGCGGTCGAAGATACGGATCAGGTCGCCGTCGGCGATTCCGGGGCCGCGGTCGAGGATCTCCACACGGACCGTGCCCGCACGGGCGGGCCCGGAGACGGCGATCTCGATGGGCCCGGTGCCGTCGCGGTCGAACTTGGCGGCGTTCTCGACAAGGTTGGAGATCGCGCGCTGCAGCATCCCGGGACGCCCGTCGATCGTCGTGTCACCGCTCACCCGGACCGTGATCTGGCGCCCGCTGCGCCGCCGCGCGAGCCCCGCCACGTCCTCCGCGAGGTCCGCGAGGTCGACCCGCTGCAGCGGCTCACTGTCGGACTGCCCGGCCGCCAGGTCCACCAGCTCGTTGACCAGGTCGGTCAGTTCACGCGCCTCCTGGCCCAGGTCCGCGACCAGCTCGTCACGGGTGGCCGGGGGAAGTTCGTCGATCCGCCGCAGCAGGGAGATGTTCGTACGGAGCGAGGTGAGCGGCGTGCGCAGTTCGTGGCCCGCGTCCTGGACCAGGCGCCGCTGGTCCTCCTCCGACTGGGCGAGACGGCCCAGCATGCGGTCGAAGGCACGGCCGAGTCGGCCCACCTCGTCGTAGCCGGTGACGGGCACCTCGATGCCGAGCCGCCGGGTGCGGGCGACGTCCTCCGCGGCCGAGGTCAGCAGGATCAGACGGCGGGTGATGCGCCGCGCCAGCCACCAGCCGAACAGACCCGCCCCGATCACCACCGCGCACATCAGGATCAGGGTGCGCTGCTGCAGCGCCCGCAGCAGATCCTCGGTGTCGCTGAACTCCTGCGCGACCTGCACCGCACCCCGCCCGGCGCCGAGCGAGACGGTCGCGATGCGGTAGACGTCCGTGTCGACGTCGACGTCCTTGTGCACGGCCAGCTTCCCGGCCTTCCGGGCGGCCGCGACGGACCGGTCGGCGGCCACCACCGGCAGCCCGGGGCTGCCCGGGTCGACGACCTTGCCGTCCGGCCCCAGCACCTGCACATCCGTACGGGCGGGCCGCACGATGTCATGGCCCGGCGCCGAGGAGGAGAAGTCGTCCGTCGTCATCCGGTGGTGCCGCACCTCGTCCCGCAGGTCCTGCACGACCTGGTTGAACACGGACTCCTGGTCGACGCGGACCAGCCGGGCCGCGGCGCTGTACGACAGCACTCCGACCAGCACCGTGACGGCGGCGGTGACCGCCGCGAACGAGACCGCGAACGTGGTGCGCAGGGAGACCAGCCCCGGCCGCCTTCTCGCCAGCAGCCGCCTGATCCTGCCCACTAGTCTTCCCGCAGCACGTAACCCACACCGCGCACCGTGTGGATCAGCGCCGGTGCGCCGGGCTCGTCGAGCTTGCGGCGCAGATAGCCGACGTACACGGCGAGGTTCTTGGAACCCGGTCCGAAGTCGTAGCCCCAGATGCGGTCGTAGATCGTGGAGTGGTCGAGGACGATTCCGGCGTTGCGCACGAGCAGCTCCAGCAGCTCGAACTCGGTCCGCGTCAGCTCCAGCTCGCGCTCACCGCGCCAGGCCCGCCGCGCCTGTACGTCCATGCGCAGCCCGGCGGCCTCGATCTGCCGGTCGGAGGCCGCGGGCAGCTCCTTCGGCACGTCGGCCACGGCCCCGTTGTCCGGGCTGGTGCGGCGCAGCAGCGCGCGCAGCCGCGCGAAGACCTCCTCGACGTCGAACGGCTTGACCACGTAGTCGTCGGCGCCCGCGTCCAGGCCCGCGATGCGGTCGGCGGTCTCGACGAGCGCGGTGAGCATGAGGATCGGCGTGCGGTCGCCCTCGGCGCGCAGCACCCGGCAGACCTGCAGCCCGTCGATGCCCGGCATCATGACGTCGAGCAGGAGCACGTCCGGCGGGGTCTTGTGGGCCTGCGCCAGCGCCTCGACACCGTCGGCGACCGCGGTGACCTGATAGCCCTCCAGGCTCAGGGCGCGTTCCAGGGCATGACGGATGGCACGGTCGTCTTCGGCGAGCAGCACAGTTTGGGGCACGTACCCATACTGCCAATTCATGTGGCGGTTCAGTGGAGGACGGCCGCCGTACGATCTTCCTTTTTACCGGCCTCTCACCGTCACACGGGCAACCCGATGATCCCTCCTACCGTCCTCTCACTGAAGCGGCGGTGGACAGCGCGGCCAGCTGCTCCGCGAACGGCACCACCTCGAAACCGCCCGTCCTGGCCGGGGCCTTCGCCGACAGGCCGCTCATCAGACCCGCCAGCTCCCCCGCCGCCCGTTCGATACGCCCGTCCAGGCCCTCCGCGCCCCAGTCCTCCGACGCGGCGTACACACCGGTGGGGACGACCACCGCGCGCAGATGGGGAAGAGCGGCCGCAGCGCGTGCTCCAGCACCAGGGAGTGCCGGGCCGAACCGCCGGTCGCCGCGACCAGCACCGGCTTGCCCACCAGCGCGTCCTTGTCGAGCACGTCGAAGAAGGACTTGAACAGCCCGCTGTACGAAGCCGAGAACACGGGGGTGACGACGATCAGCCCGTCCGCCTGCGTCACGGCGTCCAGCGCGGCGGAGAGCTTCCGCCCCGGGAACCCGTTGGTGAAGTTGTGCGCGATCTCCACGGCGAGGTCGCGCAGCTCGACGACCCGGATGTCGACCGGGGTCTGCCGGCCCACGGCGGCGGCCAGCCGGTCGCCCAGCAGCCGGGTGGACGAGGGGACGCTCAGCCCCGCCGAGACGACGACCAGCTTCATACGGCAGCCTCCTCCTTCTCCGCGGCGGCCAGCAGCGAGGCGTGCGTCGGCGCCTCGGGCACGTTCGCCGGACGCGCGGCCGCGAACTCCTTGCGCAGCACCGGCACGACCTCCTCGCCCAGCAGGTCGATCTGCTCCAGCACGCTCTTCAGCGGCAGCCCGGCGTGGTCCACCAGGAACAGCTGGCGCTGGTAGTCACCGGCGTACTCCCGGAAGGACAGGGTCTTCTCGATCACCTGCTGCGGCGAGCCGACGGTGAGTGGGGTCTGGTCCGTGAAGTCCTCCAGGGAGGGCCCGTGACCGTAGACCGGCGCGTTGTCGAAGTACGGCCGGAACTCCCGCACCGCGTCCTGCGAGTTGTGCCGCATGAACACCTGTCCGCCCAGGCCCACGATCGCCTGCTCGGGCGTGCCGTGCCCGTAGTGCGCGTACCGGGCCCGGTACAGCTCGACCATCCGCTTGGTGTGGTCGGCCGGCCAGAAGATGTTGTTGTGGAAGAAGCCGTCGCCGTAGTACGCGGCCTGCTCCGCGATCTCCGGCGAGCGGATCGAGCCGTGCCAGACGAACGGCGGGACGCCGTCCAGCGGCCGCGGCGTCGAGGTGAAGCCCTGCAGCGGAGTGCGGAACCTGCCCTCCCAGTTCACGACGTCCTCGCGCCACAGCCGGCGCAGCAGGGCGTAGTTCTCGATGGCGAGATTGATGCCCTCGCGGATGTCCTGGCCGAACCACGGATACACCGGTCCGGTGTTGCCGCGGCCCATCATCAGGTCCACCCGGCCGTCGGCCAGGTGCTGGAGCATCGCGAAGTCCTCGGCGATCTTCACCGGGTCGTTGGTCGTGATGAGGGTCGTGGAGGTGGAGAGGATCAGCTTCTCGGTCTGCGCGGCGACATAGCCGAGCATCGTGGTCGGTGACGAGGGCACGAACGGCGGGTTGTGGTGCTCACCGGTCGCGAAGACGTCGAGGCCGACCTCCTCGGCCTTCAGCGCGATGGCGACCATGGCCTTGATGCGCTCGCGCTCGGTCGGCGTACGCCCGGTGGTCGGGTCCGGCGTGACGTCGCCGACGCTGAAGATCCCGAACTGCATGGTCGCTCAACCTCCAAGTTGTTGACCATTCAACTATAGCCGCTCAACAGTCGCCCCCGCCCCCTTATTCCGGCGATTGTCAGTGCCCCGTCCTACGATCCCGACATGGCCGCCCCACGCCGTGACACCCGAGGCATCGTCGGCGCCGCGGACTTCCTCGCGCGCGTGGACTTCCGCCGCCCGGACCCCGCCGAGCCGCTGCGCCGCCATGTCGAGCACTACTGGCTGATCGACTGGGACCTGGAGGAGCCGTACGTCTCGCACGTGGTGCCGCACCCCGCGGTCCACCTCGTCTTCCAGCAGTTCGCGGACCAGGAGCCGTTCGTCGAGGTCGCCGGCGTCCAGCAGGGCCTCTTCGCGCAGAAGCTGGAGGGGCGCGGCCGGGTCTGCGGCATCAAGTTCCGGCCGGCGGCTTCCGCCCCTTCGCACCCGGGCAGGCGGTGAGCGAGTGGACCGGACGGCGGGTCCGCTCGCCCGAGACCTTCCCGACGGCGGACCTCGCGGCCGTCCTCACCCCGCCCGACGAAAAGGCCCGGATCGCCGCCCTCGACACCTTCCTGCTCTCCCTCTCCCCCCGCCCCGACCCCCAGGCCGACCTCGCGATGGCGCTGGTCGAGCGCATCCGCACCGACCGCACGATCCGCCGCGTCGCCGACTTCGCCCGCGCCGAAGGGATGTCCGTACGGCTGCTGCAGCGGCTGTTCGCCGGGTATGTCGGCGTGGGCCCGAAGTGGGTCATCCTGCGCTACCGCATCCATGAGGCCCTGGAGCACGCGGAGACGGACCGCGAGGTGGACTGGGCAGCCCTGGCGGCCGACCTCGGCTATGCCGACCAGGCCCATCTGGTACGGGACTTCACGGCCACGGTCGGGGTGCCACCCACCGCCTACGCCGCCAGGACCTCCGGCTGACGAAATCCCCTTGACGCCAGGCGACCCCTTCCGGATATTTATCTGCGCGACACAGATTCTTCATACCGCAGCAGAAAGACCTCCGCTCTCCGCCCGCGCCCGTCCCCCGCGACACCGGCGACCCGACCGTCTCCGTGGACGTCCCGGGTGCGGCCCTGCTCGGCGGCGCGATGCTCGGCCTGCTCGGCGGACTCATCGACGGCTCGGCGTCCGGCTGGACCTCCCGCCCGCTCGCCCTGCTGCTCCTCGGCCTCGCCCTGTTCGCCGCCTTCTGCCACCGTCAGCGCACCGCCGCCGAACCCCTGATCCGCCCGACCCTCCTCCGCGACCGCGGCTTCACCTCGGGCCTGATCCTCGGCGTCCTCGCCTTCGCCGCGGTCGCCGGCCTCCTCCACGTGGTCTCCCTCCACCTCCAGCAAGGCCTCGGCCGCTCCCCCGCCGGCACCGCACTCGGCCTGATCCCGCTCTCCGCGGGCATCGTCCTCGCGTCCATCACCTCCGGACGCTCGTCGTCGCCGGACTGCTGATGATCCTGGGCAGCTGCGGCTGCCTCGCCCTCCTCCCCCACGGCTCCGGCTGGACCCTCGTCCCGCCCCTCCTGCTGACCGGCCTCGGTATGGGCACCTGCTTCGGCACGGTCTACGACGTCACCATCGGCGACATCGCCCCCGAGGAGGCCGGCAGCGCGAGCGGCTCCCCCCAACGCGGTGCAGCAGTTCGCCAACGCGACCGGCGCGGCAGCCGTGACCACCGTGTACTTCACGGCGGTCGGCAGCGGCGAGACCCACGCCCTGCTGGTGAGCCTCGCCGTGGTCGTCGCGGCCGTCGCCCTGTGCCTGCCCCTCGTACGGCTGCTGCCGCGCAAGGCACCCCAAGGGGACCACTGGGCAGGACCTAGGGAACGAGAACCAACCGGCCGCGCACCCCGCCCTCCGCCAGGCGGGCGTGCGCCTTCGCCGCGTCCTCCAGGGCGTACCTCTCGGCCACCCGCAGCGTCAGCACCCCCTCGTCCACAAGCCCCGCCAGCTCGGCCAGCCGCGCCCCGTCGGCGCTCACCTCCACCGCACCGGTCCGCACACCGCGCACGGACGCCGGGGCCGCCTGCGGGATGACGCCGACGTACCCGCCCCCGTCCCGCACCCACTCCAGAGCCGTCTCGCCGAGGACCGCCGCGTCCAGCACGGCGTCGACGCTCCCCGCCGCGACGGCACCGGACGTGAAGTGCGCGGCCCCCAGGGACCGTACGAGCTCCTCGTCGTCCTCCCTGGCCAGCGCGGTCACGGCCACGCCCCGACGGGCGGCGAGCTGGACGGCGAACCCGCCGACCGCGCCCGCGGCCCCCGTCACCAGCAGCGACTGACCCGGCGCCAACTCCAGCAGATCCAGGGCCTGTACGGCGGTCAGGGCGTTCAGCGGCAGCGTCGCCGCGTGCACGGCGTCCACCGTGGCCGGCGCCTTGGCGACCGCGTCCGTGTCGACGACGACGTACTCGGCGTGCGTGCCCAGCGGCTGCACCACGCCGTGGTCCAGGGCCACCACCTCGTCGCCGACGCTCCACGCAGTGTCCACTCCCGTCGCGTCCACGGTCCCGGCGACGTCCCAGCCCAACCCGATCTGCTTGCCCGCACCCCCGAAGACACCGGCCCGCACCCCCGCGTCCACCGGGTTCAGCGCGGCCGCCGCGACCCTGATCCGCACCTGCCCGGCCGCCGGTTCGGGCACCTCCACGTCCACGACCTCCACGGCCTCGGGCCCGCCGAACGTCCTCACCACTGCAGCACGCATGGTCATTTCTCCCGTGATCCGACTCTTCGAGTGGTTTCTCTCTGCGTGCAACAACTCTAGGAAGAGTTACTATCCAGGAGGAAGTAGTTACCTGAAGGTGCCTACCTCACCGGGAGGAGAGCCATGGCGACCAGGACCGCGGCCCAGAAGCGCGAACAGGCCCGCGTGGAGTACGACGCGTTCCTCCGCGCCTGCCCCACCAACCAGCTCCTCGACCGCCTCAGCGACAAATGGGTCAGCCTCGTCCTCGCGGCCCTCACCTCCGGGCCCATGCGCTACAGCGACCTCAGCCGCAAGATCGCGGGCGTGAGCCCCAAGATGCTGACGCAGACACTGCGTTCACTGGAACGCGACGGCATCCTCACCCGCACGGTCACCCCGTCCGTACCGGTCCGCGTCGACTACGAACTCACCGAACTCGGCGGCAGCCTCGCCCAGTTGCTGACCGCGGTGAAGACCTGGGCCGAAACCCACTTCGACGAGGTCCACGAGGCCCGCGGACGCTACGACGCCACCGACGCCTAGACCTCGCCCGCCCGCAGCCGCGCGACCTGCCGGGCGCTGAACTCCACCGTGCGCCGCATGTGCCCGATGACCACGGCGAGTTCGGCGTCGTCCAGTTCCTCGAAGAGGGCGGACCAGCCGCCGCCCAGCCGGTCCCACATCCGCCCGAACTCGGCGATCCGCTCCGGCACGGTCACCACCAGCACCCGCCGCCGGTCCTGCGCGTCCCGCTCCCGTACGACGTAGCCCGCCTTCTCCAGCCGGTCCACCAGCCGTGTCGCAGAGCCGGTCGTCAGCCCCGTCATCTCGGCGATCCGGCCGCTGGTCACCGGCCCGCCCTCCAGCGTCAGCAGGTTCAGACACTGCAGATCGGTCGGATGCAGCCCCAGATGGTCGGCCACGGCCTGATTGAAGAGGGCGTACGAGGCCATGTAGCGGCGCGAGACACCGGCCAGCTCGTCGAGCAGCCGCTCCCGCACGTTCCCGGCCATGCCCCGCTCCTCTTCGCCCACTTCGTCTGCGCCGTGCAGGGATCGTACGACGCGGCCTTCCTGGAAGACGCAGCCTCCCTAGAAGGAGTACTCGTCCCCGGTGGCGAGCACCAGCACCCGCTGCCGGTCGTTGTGCCGGTGGCGGTCGACGGCGCCACCGTTCCACGCCGTGTCGATCTCCACCCGCACCTCGGACGGCGCACCCCGCAGCCGTACCCGCAACCGCATCGGCCGGGCAACCGCGTTCGCGGCCAGCGCCCCCACCCGGCACAGCATCACCCGCGCCCCCGACCGCACACACCCGGCCGGCAGCGCCTGCTTGTTCACCGGCGCCACCGACCAGCGCAGCCGCACCGTCGCGTCCGGCACCGCCGACGGCCCGTAATTGCGCGGCGTGAGCCGCAGATCCACCCGGCCGCCCACCATCGACACGACACCGTGATACGCCAGATCGGCCTCCGGAGCACCGACGGCGCCACCCGGCAGAGCGGCCGCCATCACCAGCGCGGCAGCCCCGGCCACAGGAACCCACAACCTCCGCATCCCACCACTCCTCACTCCACGCAGTCGTACGGATGTATCCCACGCGGAGCACGGCCCAGGCGCCGTCCAACAGGTGACAGCACACCCGCCGACGGCGGCAGACATGCCAAGCTGCAGACATGCTCGTCGCCCGCTCCGCCGCCCTCTTCGTCGTCGCCGCCCTCTTCGAGATCGGCGGCGCCTGGCTGATCTGGCAGGGCCTGCGAGAACACCGCGGCTGGCTGTGGATCACCGGCGGCATCCTCGCCCTCGGCGCCTACGGCTTCGTCGCCACCTTCCAGCCCGACGCCCACTTCGGCCGCATCCTCGCCGCGTACGGCGGCATCTTCGTGGCCGGCTCGATCCTGTGGGGCATGGTCGCCGACGGCTACCACCCCGACCGCTGGGACATCACAGGCGCCCTGGTCTGCCTGGCCGGCATGGCTCTCATCATGTGGGCGCCGCGGAACGGCGGCTGAGCCTCACCTACGCTGGACGGAGCCGACCGCCGACCCAACACCAGGAGCACCGCATGGCACCCGCACCGTCCGCCGCCTCCCGCATCGCCGTCGTCACGGGTGCGAGCAGCGGAATCGGCGCCGCCACCGCCCGGCAGCTCGCCGCAGCCGGCTACCGGGTCGTCCTCACCGCCCGCCGCAAGGACCGCATCGAGGCCCTGGCGGAGGAGATCAACGCGGCGGGCCACCAGGCCACGGCGTACCAGCTCGACGTCACCGACCGTACGGCCGTGGACGAGTTCGCCACCGCCTTCAAGACGATCGGCGTGCTGGTCAACAACGCGGGCGGCGCACTCGGCGCCGATCCGGTCGCCACCGGCGACCCGGCCGACTGGCGCGCGATGTACGAGACGAACGTCATCGGCACCCTGAACGTCACCCAGGCCCTCCTGCCCAAGCTGGTGGCGAGCGGCGACGGCACGGTCGTGATCCTCTCCTCCACCGCGGGCCTCGGCACCTACGAGGGCGGCGCGGGCTATGTCGCCGCCAAGCACGGCGAGCACGTCCTCGCCGAGACCCTCCGCCTGGAGATCGTCGGGCAGCCGGTCCGCGTCATCGAGATCGCCCCCGGCATGGTCAAGACCGACGAGTTCGCCCTCACCCGCTTCGGCGGCGACCAGGACAAGGCGTCGAAGGTCTACGAGGGCGTGGCCGACCCCCTCACGGCCGACGACGTCGCGGACACCATCACCTGGGCCGTCACCCGCCCCCACCACGTCAACGTCGACCTCCTGGTCCTGCGCCCGCGCGCCCAGGCGTCGAACACGAAGGTCCACAGGGAACTGTGATGACCAAGGACGCCGAGCGGGAGGCCGAGCAGCAGCGCCTGCGGCTGGAGAAGAAACGCGAACGCTACGTCTGGTACTACCTCGCGTACTTCCTCTTCGGCATCCACATCGTGGCCTTCGTGATGATCTACGCGGTGCTGCACGCGAAGTAGGCATAGGGTCACGGTCTGTGGACCGACACATGGCTTTCGACGCGCTGCACAACTTCCGCGACCTGGGCGGCTACCCGACCCCGGACGGCCACCGCATCCGGCCCGGCCGCCTGTACCGCGCGGACTCCCTGGGCAAGCTGGCCGAGGGCACACAGGACTGGGACCGCTTCCTCTCCCTCGGCATCCGCACGGTCATCGACCTGCGCCACCCCTGGGAGGCGGAGGCGCGCGGGCGCATCCTGCCCCACCCCTCCTTCACGTACCACAACCTCAGCATCGAGCACCGCGCCTACGAGCAGGCGGTCCAGGCCCCCGACGTCGACCCCGGCCCGTACCTGGCGGAGCGCTACATGGAGGTGGCCGAGGACGGCGTGAAGGAGATCCGCCGGGCCCTGGAACTGGTGGCGGAGGCAGCGGAGTCGGCAGAGCCTCTGGTCTTCCACTGCGCCTCCGGCAAGGACCGCACGGGCCAGCTGGCCGCCCTGGTCCTGACGTTGCTGGGCATCCCGGAAACGACGATCATCGAGGACTACAGCCTCACCGAGCTGGCCACACCCGGCATCCTGGCCAGCTGGAAGTCGAGAAACGACGGCCGCGAACCGACCTGGCCGGGCTTCGGCCGGGCCCCGCAGCAGGTGATGCGCACCTTCCTGGGCGCCATGAAGGCACGCTACGGCTCGATCGAGGGGTACGTGGCACGGGAACTCTCCCTGGACGCAGGCGCCTTGGCGACAACCCTCCGCACGGCCCTCCTGGAACCCCGGCCCACCGACTGGCCGACCCTGACCTACCGCAAGGCGACCCCGCCCGACGCCCGCACCCTCGTCCGCCTCCGCGACTCGGCCGCCCTGTGGCAACTGGCCCGCGGAATCGACCAGTGGAAGCCGGGCGAAAAGGACGAGACCCACTTCCGTACGCGCATACAGGAAGGCGAGGTCTGGCTGGCCCACGCAGGCCCGCACCTCGCCGGCGCCTGGGAACTCTGGTGGGAGGACGAGGCCGCCTGGGGCCCCCGCCCCGCAGACGCGGGCTACATCCACCGCCTGATGACGACCCCGCACACGGCCCCACCGGGAACGGGCCGCCGGATGCTGGCGGAAGCAGAGTCCCGCATCGCCGCCACAGGCCGCCCGTACGCCCGCCTGGACTGCCTGGCCTCCAACCCGCGCCTGCGCGCGTACTACGAGTCGGCGGGCTACAAGGTCGTAGGCGAACAGCTGGCAAAGGACGGCGGCGGGTTGGGCAGCCCGTATGCGGTGACGTTGCTGGAGAAACGGCTCGCGTAACTCACAGGAGTGAACATCGTCGATCACCCGAACGGCCGCCGAACTGGCGACCTAGGCTCGCAGCACAACATCAAAAGAGACGGCCCTCGGCAGGGATGGCAGTCCCGGCCGAGAGCCTGACCAGCAAGGAAGGAAGAGCTTCCTCATGGCTGAATGCGAGCCTAGCGCCCTCCGGTTCATGGACCTGACGGTGCCCGAGTACGCGTACATGTTCGGCTTCTTGCAGGCTGATGGGCACATGCACCAAGGCATCGGCCAGAAAGGTCGCCTGACTGTCGAGCTGAACATCAAGGACATCGATCTGCTGTACCGGTTCAAGTACTTGACGCCTTTCAACAGCAGCGTCACCGAGCGCACGCGATCCACGAACTTCGCCTAGAACCACCATTCGGCCACCTGGAGCCTGTGCTCTCTTGTCGCCAGGACGAAGCTCAATGAACTCGGCCTGCCCTACGGCCGGAAGTCGAGGAGCATCACCCCACCTCGTGTCGCGTTCTCCAGCCGCGACTACCTTCGCGGCCTCATCGATGCAGACGGATCGGTCGGCTACACCGGGCCAGGCTGGCCGTTCATCTCACTGACCACGTCAAGCACCGCCATCGGCTCGTACCTGTGCTTCTACGCACGAAAGGTCACGGGTGTGGAGCGCGTCATCAACCGGAACGCTCGTGACGAGGTCTACAACATCTCGTACGAGAAGGAAGCAGCCCAGGCGCTGGTAGCCGACTTGTACTACCCCGGCTGCCTGTCCCTCGGGCGCAAGCAGGTAAAGGCAGACCGCGTTGCCTCATGGGCCCGCCCTGTTGATATGCGGATCGTGCACTCCCGACGCAATTGGACAGCCCAGGAGGACCTCATGCTCCGTCAGTCGGACGACATCATGACTATCGCCAAGGAAATCGGTCGCACCGAAAGAGCCTGCCGCCTGCGCCTGTGGCGACTCCGAAACAGCCGCGTATTGACACCGACCGATCAATAACCTATTGAGCGCGGCCCCCGAATTCGGGGGCCGCGCTCAATCAGCCCTTGACGCACACAACCTGCTTCAGCTTCGCCACGACCTCCACGAGGTCCCGCTGCTGATCGATGACCTGCTCGATCGGCTTGTACGCACCCGGAATCTCGTCCACGACACCCGAGTCCTTACGGCACTCCACGCCCCGCGTCTGCTCCTCCAGGTCCTTCGTCGAGAAGCGCCGCTTGGCCGCGTTGCGGCTCATACGCCGACCCGCACCATGCGAGGCCGAGTTGAAGGACTTTTCATTGCCGAGGCCCCTCACGATGAACGAACCCGTGCCCATGGAGCCGGGGATGATCCCGTACTCGCCGGAACCCGCGCGGATCGCGCCCTTGCGAGTGACGAGCAGGTCCACGCCCTCGTAGCGCTCGCGGCTCACATAGTTGTGATGGCAACTCACCTCGGGTTCGAAGGTCACCTTGGCCTTCTTGAACTCCCTACAGATTACGTCCTTCAGAAGCGCCATCATGATCGACCTGTTGTACTTCGCGTACTGCTGGGCCCAGTAGAGATCGTGTTCGTACGCCGCCATTTGCGGTGTGTCCGCGACGAACACGGCGAGATCGCGGTCGACCAGACCCTGGTTGTGCGGAAGCTTCTGGGCCACGCCTATGTGGTGCTCGGCCAGCTCCTTGCCGATATTCCGGGAGCCCGAGTGGAGCATAAGCCACACAGAACCGGACATATCTACGCAAACCTCACAGAAGTGGTTGCCGGCTCCGAGGGTCCCCATCTGCTTGTGGGCCCGCTCCTCACGGAACTTCACCGCCTCAGCAACCCCGTCGAACCGCCCCCAAAAGTCATCCCACCCGGCCGTCGCCAGCCCATGGAACCGCCCCGGCTCCACGGCACTGTCATGCATCCCCCGCCCCACCGGAATGGCCTGCTCGATCTTCGACCGCAGCCGCGAAAGATCCCCCGGCAGATCATTGGCGGTCAACGACGTCTTGACGGCCGACATGCCGCACCCAATATCGACCCCCACCGCCGCAGGACATACAGCCCCCTGCATGGCGATGACGGACCCGACCGTCGCACCCTTGCCGTAGTGCACGTCCGGCATGACCGCCAGGCCCTTGATCCACGGCAATGTCGCGACATTGCGCAGCTGCTGCAGGGCCACGTCCTCGACCGTCGCCGGGTCGGTCCACATGCGGATCGGGACCTTTGCGCCCGGCATCTCCACGTACGACATATCGTCCTCATTCCCCCGAAAACATGACAGAAGTCTTAGATCGCAAAACCGGCGCCAAGATCAGTGAAATGGGACAGCGGACCGGCGTCCACGGCAGTGCGTGCGATACACATTGTCTCCAGGGGACGCCCCCGCGTGGCAAGCGGTTAACCAGCGGGGACACTGGAACAACGGCACAGTGCCACCGTCGAGAGGAGCCCGACCGTGCAGCGGAAGGCGTACGTATCCGGCGTCGCCGCGCTCCTCGTGGCGCTGCTGGCAGGCTGCACAGGCGGTTCGGGCGGTGGCGGCGCGACGGATGACGCTAATCCCGGTGGCGTCGGTTCGGCGAGTGCCGTGGCGCAGCCGGGCAAGTACCGCACGCTGCCGGGGCCGTGCACTGCGGTGAGCCATGACACGCTGGACTCGCTGCTGCCGGGTATCAAGCAGATCGCGGACGCGGACCAGCGGGAGAAGGCGTACGCGGGCGACGCCACGCTCGCGTTCGACAACGACCGCAAGGCGGGTTGCCGCTGGAAGGTCGACTCGACGACCGCGACCGACCGGCTGCTGGTGGATTTCGAGCGTGTCGTCTCCTATGACAACTCGGTGAGTGACGACACCCAGGCGCAGGAGTTGTTCGCGGAGAAGGAGACGGCGGCCGACCTGCCCGAGCCGACGAGTTCGGACAGCGGTTCCAGCTCGGCCTCCGCTGCGAGTGCCAGTTCCAGTGCCAGTGCCAGTGCCAGTGCCGACGCCAGTTCTTCGGCGTCGGCCTCCCCTTCGGGCTCCGGCTCCGAGTCCGCCTCTTCGTCGGCGACCCCGTCGAGTCTTCAGCCCCGCACTCTCGACGATCTCGGTGACGAGGCGTTCCTGGACGACGCTCTCAGTGGCTCGGGTTCGACGGCCCGGCAGCGCACGGTGACTGTGGTGTTTCGCACGTCCAACGTCATTGTGACCATCGAGTACGAGGAGCAGCCGGCCATTGTCGGCGCTGTGCCCGACAGCAAGGAAATGCAGGACAGGGCCCGAAAACTGGCCGCGCAGCTGGCTGACACGCTGGGTGGTTAGGGGTCGTTCGGGTGCCTCGGGCGCCCCTTCGTAAAGCTGAAGAAGCGGAAGCACACAGTTACCTCACCGCGTACGGTGGCTCCTCGGACCCGATCCGCCGACCTCAGGAACCACAGCGTCATGAGTGAAGGAACCATGCAGCGACCAGCAGAGCGAGACCAGCGCAACCGGCGAGAGAAGCGGGCGAGGCGGTCAGGCCGTCTGCTTGCGGGCGCGGTCGCAGTCCCCGTGATGGTGTTCGCCGCGGGCTGCTCCTCGGACTCCGGCTCCGGTGCTGGGGGAAGCAAGGGCGCGAGCGCCGGTGAGACGGCGGCGGCGACGGCGAGTACGGCGCCGACGGTGCAGGCGGCGGCGTACAAGAAGTTGCCGGATTCGTGTGGGGTGCTGTCGGACAAGACGCTGACCTCGCTGGTACCGAAGGGTGCCAAGTCCGGCAAGGCGGGCACGTCGGGTGACACGGCGACGCGGGCGAGCTGCTCGTGGAGCAGTCTGGACAACAACGGTGTGAAGGGCTCGCAGTTCCGCTGGCTCAATGTGTCGCTGTTGCGCTTCGAGTCGGATGCGACGCGTGGTGAGGGCAACCAGTTGGCGCATGCGTACTTCGAGAAGCAGGTGAAGGACGCCCAGGGCGCCCAGGGTGCGCAGAACCTGAAGTCGGAGCCGGTTGCCGGGACGGGTGCCGAGGCGACGCTGGTGCGCTACGACCTGAAGAAGAAGGAAGGCGCCTTCAAGCAGCAGACGGTGGTGACGCGTGTCGAGAACGTCGTGATCACGCTGGACTACAACGGTGCGGGCCTGGCCGGTGAGCAGACCCCGGACGCGGACGCGCTGGTGAAGGTCGCGGAGGCGGCGGCCAAGGAGGCGGTGGCCTCGGTGGCGGCGGCGAACGGCGGCGGCACCGGTACGGGCGGTGGTGCGGGCACGGCGAAGCCCTCGCCGTCCGGGTCGGCGTCGAAGTCGGCGTCCCCGTCTCCTTCGAAGTCCGCGTCGGCCTCTCCGTCCTCCTCAGCGTCGAAGAAGAGCTGACTGTCACATCTGGGCCGCGTGTGGACGCCAACTCGCAGCTCAGCACCGTTTTTTGAGGGAGCCCGGTCCCCTGCGGGGATCGGGCTCCACCCGTTCCGTTACCTCGTTCGGCGTACACATGTGCCACTCTGTTGCGCGCAACAGCACGCAATGGGAGGGGAGTACGGGTGGCCGCGCCACTGCAGCTGACACGGATGCACCGCGTTCTCATCGGTGTGGTCGTTTCCGGCGCCGTGATCATCGCCGGCATCGGCTTCGCCGGTTCGTATGCGGCGGTCCGTGAGCTGGCCATCAAGAAGGGTTTCGGGAACTTCTCGTATGTCTTCCCGATCGGCATCGACGCGGGAATCTGTGTCCTGCTGGCCCTGGATCTTCTCCTGACGTGGATCCGCATCCCCTTCCCGCTGCTGCGTCAGACGGCGTGGCTGCTGACGGCGGCGACGATCGCGTTCAACGGTGCGGCGGCCTGGCCGGACCCGTTGGGTGTGGGGATGCACGCCGTGATCCCGGTGCTGTTCGTGGTCGCGGTCGAGGCCGCCCGTCATGCGATCGGCCGTATCGCGGACATCACGGCCGACAAGCACATGGAGGGCGTGCGTCTGACGCGGTGGATGCTCTCGCCGATCCCGACGTTTCTGCTGTGGCGGCGGATGAAGCTGTGGGAGCTGCGCTCCTACGAGCAGGTGATCAAGCTGGAGCAGGAGCGGCTGGTCTACCAGGCCCGGTTGCGTTCGCGCTTCGGCCGGGCGTGGCGGCGGAAGGCTCCGGTGGAGTCCCTGATGCCGCTCAGGCTGGCGCGGTACGGCGTTCCGCTGGCACAGACGGCTCCGGAGGGCCTGGCGGCGGCGGGCATCGAGCCTGCGTTGCTGCCGCCCGCGCCCGCGCCGCGTGCCGTGGAGGTGGCTCCGGTCCCGCGGCAGGTGGCGGCGCCTGCCGAGGAGCGGTACGAGCCGGAGCCGGATCAGAGCCCCTGGTTCAACGTGCCCCAGCAGGTCGAATACCACGGCGACTACGATCCCGCGTACGACCCGGAGCAGTACGCCCAGTGGTACGCCGAGCAGCAGCACGCCGAGCAGTACGCGGAGCAGGAGTCGTACGAGGAGCCCTCTGCGGAGGAGACCGGCAGCTTCCCCATCCCGGTCGCCGGTAACCGCACCCGCGAACTGGGCGAAGGCGGCGGCCCCCCGGAGCCGGACGAGGAGGCGTTCTACCAGGTGTTCCGTCAGTCGATAGACGGGAGCTACCCGACGCCTCGTGTCCTCGGCGACAACATCCAGGCGACGTACGGTACGACGATGAATCCCGGCGAGCTGAAGTCGCTGGCGGAACGCTTCCAGAAGCGCCACTCGGCGGAGCTGGAAGAAGACCACATCGCATGAGAACGCGCCCGGTGCCCCACGGCACCGGGCGCTTTGCTCACGGCGTCACTCCCCGAGCAGGGCCCGCACCCGCTCCTGCCCGACGGCCAGCAGCAGCGTGGGCAGTCGCGGACCGGTGTCGCGGCCGACCAGCAGGTGGTACAGCAGGGCGAAGAAGGTCCGCTGGGCGGTCTTGATCTCCGGCGGGAGTTCCTTGGGCGTGGCGTCCGCGGAGAATCCGGCCTGCACCTTCGGTACGCCGTAGACGAGGTGGGTGAGGCCGTCGAGCGACCAGTGGTCGGCGAGGCCGTCGGTCAGCAGCCGCAGGGACTGTTGGGAGGCCTCGTCGAGGGACTTGAGCAGTTCGGCGTCGGGTTCGTCGCGCACGATGGTCCGCTGGTCGGCGGGTACGTGCGTGTTGATCCAGGCCTCGGCCTTGTCGTAGCGCGGGCGGGCCTCGTCGAGGGAGCCGAGCGGGTTGGCGGGGTCCAGTTCGCTCAGGATCCGCAGGGCCTGGTCCTCGTGTCCCGCGGTGATGTCGGCGACGGAGGCCAGGGTGCGGTACGGCAGCGGGCGCGGGGTCTTCGGGAGTTCGCCGCCGGCGGTGCGCACGGCGCGCGAGTGGGCCGCGACGTCCGCCGGGAGGGCGGAGCCGTCGGCGACCTTCGCGTCGAGCTTGTCCCACTCGTCGTAGAGGCGCTGGATCTCCTGGTCGAAGGCGATCTTGAAGGACTGGTTGGGCCGGCGGCGGGCGTACAGCCAGCGCAGCAGCTGGGGTTCCATGATCTTCAGGGCGTCGCCGGGGGTGGGCACACCGCCGCGGGAGGAGGACATCTTGGCCATGCCGCTGATGCCCACGAAGGCGTACATCGGCCCGATGGGCTGCTTGCCGCCGAAGATCCCGACGATCTGTCCGCCGACCTGGAAGCTCGATCCCGGGGAGGAGTGGTCGACGCCGCTCGGCTCGAAGATCACGCCCTCGTAGGCCCAGCGCATGGGCCAGTCGACCTTCCAGACCAGCTTGCCGCGGTTGAACTCGTTCAGCCGGACGGTCTCGGAGAAGCCGCAGGCGGTGCAGGCGTAGGTCAGCTCGGTCGTCTCGTCGTCGTAGGAGGTGACCGTCGTCAGGTCCTTCTCGCAGTTGCCGCAGTAGGGCTTGTACGGGAAGTAGCCGGCGGAGCCGGACGAGCCGTCGTCCTCGCTCGCGGCACCGGAGCCCTCCTCGGCCTCCAGCTCGGCCTCGTCGACGGGCTTCTGCTGCTGCTTCTGCTTCGCCGGGGTCTTCTTGGTGCGGTACTGGTCGAGGATCGCGTCGATGTCGGCGCGGTGCGCGATCGCGTGCAGGATCTGCTCGCGGTACACGCCGGAGGTGTACTGCGCGGTCTGGCTGATCCCGTCGAACTCGACGCCCAGTTCGGCGAGCGAGGCGACCATGGCGGCCTTGAAGTGCTCGGCCCAGTTGGGGTGCGCGGACCCCTTGGGGGCGGGCACGGAGGTCAGCGGCTTGCCGATGTGCTCGGCCCAGGTCTCGTCGACTCCGGCGACACCGGCCGGCACCTTGCGGTAGCGGTCGTAGTCGTCCCAGGAGATGAGGTGGCGGACCTGGTGTCCACGGCGCCGGATCTCGTCGGCGACGAGGTGCGGGGTCATGACCTCGCGCAGGTTGCCGAGGTGGATCGGGCCCGAGGGGGACAGGCCGGACGCGACGACGACAGGTTTGCCGGGGGCGCGGCGCTCCGACTCCTCGATGACGTCATCCGCGAAACGGGAGACCCAGTCGGCGGTCTCGGTGCTCTGAGCCACGATCGGCACGTCCTTCTTTCTCCGGGGCAGCCAGTACGGTCAATCGACTGCGCCCCCAGTTTAGGCGGCGCAGCCGCCTTCCAGGGGCGCGGGACTGCGCCCCGTATGCGGCTCCGCCGCGATGGGGGTCCCCCCGCTCGAGCGAAGCCGAGAGTGGGGGGAGCGACAAGCCCCCACCGGCCCGCGGCCAAAAAACCGCTTCACCCCCCATGGGATACTGACCGTGTCTATCTGATCCCACGAGGAGAACGGCACCCACCCCATGGCCCCGGTCAAGTCCCTCAGCGACTCCGTCCAGCAGCATCTCGCGTCCGCGCTCTCGGCCACCCTGCCGGAGGCCGCCGGAGCGGACCCGCTGCTTCGACGCAGCGACAGGGCCGACTTCCAGGCCAACGGCATCCTCGCGCTGGCCAAGAAGGCCAAGGCGAACCCGCGGGAGCTGGCGACGCAGGTCGTCTCCCACATCGTCACGGGTGACAGCCTGATCAAGGACGTCGAGGTCTCCGGTCCCGGCTTCCTCAACATCACGATCTCGGACCGGGCGATCACCGAGACGCTCGCGGCGCGTGCCGCCGACGGCGACCGGCTCGGTGTGCCGCTGAAGGAGAACCCGGGCATCACGGTCGTCGACTACGCACAGCCGAACGTGGCGAAGGAGATGCACGTCGGCCATCTGCGCTCGGCGGTCATCGGTGACGCGCTGCGCAGCATGCTCGACTTCACCGGCGAGCAGACGATCGGCCGGCACCACATCGGCGACTGGGGCACCCAGTTCGGCATGCTGATCCAGTACCTGTTCGAGCACCCCGGCGAGCTGGCTCCGGCCGAGGACGTCGACGGTGAGCAGGCCATGTCGAACCTGAACCGGGTGTACAAGGCCTCGCGCGCGGTCTTCGACGCGGACGAGGAGTTCAAGGAGCGCGCGCGGAAGCGGGTCGTGGCCCTGCAGTCCGGCGACAAGGAGACCCTGGAGCTCTGGCAGCAGTTCGTGGACGAGTCGAAGGTCTACTTCTACTCGGTCTTCGAGAAGCTGGACATGGAGATCCGCGACGAGGAGATCGTCGGCGAGTCCGCTTACAACGAGGGCATGCCCGAGACCGCCCGCCTCCTGGAGGAGATGGGCGTCGCGGTGCGTTCCGAGGGCGCGCTCGTGGTCTTCTTCGACGAGATCCGGGGCAAGGACGACAAGCCGGTCCCGCTGATCGTGCAGAAGGCCGACGGCGGCTTCGGCTACGCGGCCTCCGATCTGACGGCGATCCGCAACCGGGTCACCGACCTGCACGCCACCTCGCTGCTGTACGTCGTGGACGTGCGCCAGTCGCTGCACTTCAAGATGGTCTTCGAGACGGCCCGGCGGGCAGGCTGGCTGAGCGACGGCGTCGCCGCGCACAACATGGGCTACGGCACGGTGCTGGGCGCGGACGGCAAGCCGTTCAAGACGCGTGAGGGCGAGACCGTACGGCTGGAGGACCTGCTGGACGAGGCGGTGCAGCGGGCCGCCGAGGTGGTCCGGGAGAAGGCGCAGGACCTCACCGAGGACGAGATCCAGGAGCGGGCCGCGCAGGTGGGCATCGGCGCGGTGAAGTACGCCGACCTGTCCACTTCCCCCAACCGGGACTACAAGTTCGACCTGGACCAGATGGTGTCGCTGAACGGCGACACGTCGGTGTACCTGCAGTACGCGTATGCCCGTATCCAGTCGATCCTGCGCAAGGCCGGGGAGACGAAGCCGGCCGCGCACCCGGAGCTGGAACTCGCCCCGGCGGAGCGGGCGCTCGGCCTGCACCTGGACGCGTTCGGGGACACGGTCTTCGAGGCGGCCGCGGAGTACGCGCCGCACAAGCTGGCCGCGTACCTGTACCAGCTGGCCTCGCTGTACACGTCGTTCTACGACAAGTGCCCGGTGCTGAAGGCCGAGACGCCGCGGCACGTGGAGAACCGTCTGTTCCTGTGCGACGTGACGGCCCGCACCCTGCACCAGGGCATGACGCTGCTCGGGATCAGGACGCCCGAGCGGCTCTGAGGCCCGTACCGGCCGACGTACCGCGGCCCGCCCTCTCCACCGGGAGGGCGGGCCGCGGTCTTTCAGGCAAGGAGATCAGATGCCGTCGGCGAACCGCTTGAACGCGGCCCTGGTGCCCGATCCGGCGTCGCCGTCGATCGCGCCGGTGTAGCCCCAGGAGTCCTTCAGCAGGCGCTGCAGTGCCTTGATGGTGTTGGGGCCCGGGTCTCCGTCGATCGTGTCGTTGTAGCCCCAGTAGGTCTGCAGGCAGCGCTGGAACGCCTTCCAGCTGTTGGTGCCGAGCTGTCCGTCGATGCCGTCGTTGTAGCCCCAGTACGTGTGCAGCCAGTTCTGGACGTTCTTGGCCTCCGTGGAGGTCAGGCCGAAGTTGTTCGTCGCCCGGATGGTGACGGTGTGGGCGCTCGTGGCCGACGCCGGCGCGGCGAAGCTGGTGCCGGCGGTGGCCAGGCCGCCGGCGGCGAGTCCGACCACGGCGGCGGCGCTGACGAGTGTCCTGGCCAAGGCGTTCGATCGCATGCTTGTCCCTCTCGGGTCGTGGTGTGTGGTGCCGGGACGAGACTGCGGGGCGGGCGGCGAGGGCCGCCATGGTTGCCGCGGAAGTGACGCCGTGGCGGGACATCCCGCCCTCTGACCTGCGGAGACACGGGGTGGGGCGACGTTGGCGAGGGACGGCTGTCGGCGGGTGGTGGCCGATTGCGTATGGGTGCAGGGCGCAGGTTCCGGTGCGGTCCCGGGGATGCTGGTGCAGAATGCGGCTCGGGGTACAGGGGCCACTGACCACGGCCGCTGTTCATGAACGCGTGGGGGGACCACACCATGTCGCGTTGGAAAGCGCTGCCCGCAGAACTCGATCCGCGCGTACGGCAGTTACTGGTGCGCCTGCGTCGGCTGAAGGACCACAGCGGGCTGAGCGTGCGTCAGCTGGCGGCGCGTACGGGGTACAGCCCGAAGTCGTGGGAGCGGTATCTGGGCGGCCGTTCGCTGCCGCCGCGGGAGGCCGTTGAGGCGCTGGCCCGGATCGGCGGCGACGACCCGACCCGGCTGCTCGCGCTGCACGAGGTCGCCGCCGAGGCCTGGGCGAACCCGCGCGGCGGAACTGCCGTACCGGAGCCGTCAGTCGGCGGAACCGCCGTACCGGAGCCGGAGATCCTGTCGGCGGGGCCCGACGACGGGGGCACGCGGTCGTTGCGCGTCGCGCTGGTCGCGGGGGCGGTGGCCCTGGTGCTGGCGGTGTCGTCGGCGGTGCTGGTGACGATGCGGCTCATGGACCACGACGGCGGCAAGGGGACGGAGGAGACGACGACCACGGTCACCTTGTCCGCGGGGACATCGGCACCGTCGTACACCTGCCGTGTGAAGCAGGTCGACGGCCTTTGGTATGCGGGCAACAGCCTTACGCGGAGCGCCACGGTGGGGTACGGCGACTCCGGGCCGGCGGTGGCCGAGGTGCAGTGTCTGCTGCGCCGGGCGGGTATCTCGCCGGGCGGTATCGACGGCATGTTCGGTCCGCTGACGCAGGGCGCGGTCAAGGCCTTCCAGAGGCAGGCGCGGCTCGACGTGGACGGTGTCGTCGGCCCGCACACCTGGAAGGCCCTGCGGGGATGACCCCGGAACGGGCCCGACTGGCTTCCGCACTACGGGAGTTGAGAACGCGCACCGGTCTGAGCCTGGCGGCTCTCGCGGCGAAGACGGCGTTCAGCAAGTCGTCCTGGGAGCGCTACCTCAACGGCAGGACACTGCCGCCGCGTACGGCGGTGCAGGAACTGTGCCGGCTCGCGGGCGAACCGGACGGCCGGTGTCTGGCGCTGTGGGAGATCGCGGAGTCGGAGTGGAGCGGGCGGGCGACGCAGGCGGATCGGGCGGACACGCCGGCACAGGCGTTGTCCCCGGTCGCGGATCCCCTGCCGCCTCCGGATCCGGTGGAGGTCGGGAAGGGCGGTGGTCACCGGAGAGCGGCAACCGTGGCGGTACTGGCGTCGGTGTGTGCCGTGGCCGTCGGCGGAGTGGCCGTCGCGCTGCTCCTGCTGCCACGCCACGGCGGCGAACCCCGGCCGGCCGCCGCGGCCACGTCCACTCCCGGGCCGCGCTGCCGGGCCTCGTCCTGCGAGGGCAGGAACCCGATCGACATGTACTGCGCCGCGAGACCGGACACCCTCGCCACGCGTCACACGGCCACCGGGGCCTGGCTGGAAGTGCGCTCCAGCAAGGAGTGCGGGACGAGTTGGGCCCGGATGTGGGGCACCCGGGTCGGCGACCGGCTGGAGCTGACGGCGGGCGGCCGGGTCCGCGGCGCCGAGGTCGAGAACACCGTCGACGCGGACAGCTTTGTCTACACGCCGATGACGGTGACCGGGCCCGGAACCGTCCTGCGCACGTGTTTCCGTCCGGCGAAGGGCACGGGGGAGGAGTGCTTCACTTCCGTTTCGCGGTGATGGCCATCGTGGCGTACGGCATGGTGATGCTGCCGCCGCGCGCGTCGATGGCGCTCCCGGCGGCCTCCAGGACCTCGGCGAGCTCCTCTGCCGGGAGCCGCGTGAAGGCCCCCTGGGTGGGCATGACGTCCAGCCAGGCGGCACGGGTGTAGGTGAACTCCCAGTCGTACCGCCACTGTTCGGTTCCACCGAAGCCGTCGGCCGTGCGGATCCCGTCGGCGGTCTTGTCGAGGATGGCCCGGTACGGGACCGCGGCGGGCCGGGTGAGGGCCGCGCGGAAGTCGAACGGCGAGTCGGGCATGACGCGTTCGCAGGCGTCGGCGACGGCTCCGGTCAGGTCGGCCGGGAGCAGGGCCACGTTCCAGAAGACGGACAGCAGTCCGCGGGGCCGCAGGACGCCCGCCGCCTTCGCGGCCCCCGCCACGGGGTCGATCCAGTGCCAGGCGGTCCCGGAGACGACGGCGTCGAACTGCCGCTCCCCCGGCTCCCATTCCTCGAACCTCGCCACGTCCACGGCCACGCCGGTGTCCAGGCGCCGGGCCAGCTCGGCCATACGTGCGTCGGGCTCGACCCCGAGCACTCTGCACCCGGCGGCGGTGAGCTGCCGGGCGGCGATTCCGGTGCCGCAGCCGACGTCGAGGACCTCGGGACCGGGGCTCGCGGCGACGATCCGCGCCATCAGGGCGTCGGGGTAGCGGGGCCGGGCCCGGTCGTAACGCTCGGCGTCGCCGCCGAACGACTCCGCGATGTCCCGCCGCTGATGGGGCTGGTTGTCGGCGGCAGAGGCCGGGGAGGTCGGCAAAGAGGAGGCCGCCGAGGGTGGCGAAGACGGGGACGCCGGGGACGGTAAAGTGGGCATGCGCCCACTATGAGTGGACGCGCGCCCACTCGTCAATGGGCAGGTGCCCACTCTCGCCGGGACAGGAGGCGGTATGCCGACAGGTGTGGCCATCCGCGACCCACGCCAGCAGCTCTTCGACGCCGCCGAGCGCATCCTGCTGCGCGCCGGACCGAACGCCCTGACCAGCAGGGCGGTGACGGCGGAGGCGGGCTGCGCGAAGGGGGTTCTGCACCGGCACTTCGCGGATTTCGACGCGTTCCTGGCCGAGCTGGTGCTGGACCGCATCCGCCGGCTGGCGGGTCTGGGCGCGGCCCTCGGGGAGGCCGCCGGAACAGGCACGGTGGCCGGCAACCTGACCCGGGCGCTGACGGACCTGTTCGACGCGGTGGCGATCGCCGTCGTGGGCCTGGTCATCACCCGGGACGAACTCCGCGCCCGACTGCGCGCGGCCGGTTCCATAGGCATCCCGCTCATGACGGAGGCGTCGGCGATGCTCACGGGCTATCTCGCCGCCGAGCGCGACCTGGGCCGTGTCGCGGCGGACGCGGACGTGGCCCTCCTCGCCGCCACCCTGCTGGGCGCCGCACACCTCCTGTTCGCCGACCGGGAGGCGGGACCGCCGGACGCGGCGGCGGTGTGCAGAACGGTGGCGACGGTCCTCGCGGGCGCGGTGCGGTGACGGCCGCCCGGGGGATTGTCAGTGGGTCCGCCTACAGTCACTGACATGGCGACTCTTCCCAACCCCCTGCCACGTCTCGCGTCCCTCGGCCTCGAACTCCCGCCGGGCGCACTGGTCGACGCCACGGACGACGGGCCGTGGCACGAGCCGTTGCTGTGGCTGGCCGACGGCCGGGCGGCGCCCGGTGCGCGGGCCGCGCTCCAGCAGTCGGCACCGGCCGCGGGGCTGCTCCCGGTGGTCCTCGATGTCGGTGCCGGTCACGGCGGGCCGGAGGAATGGGAGTTGACACCGGGCGAGACGTCGTACCCGGGGGACCACGACGCCGAGGAGGTACTGGAGGATCTCTGGGACGAGTGCGCGGAGGACGGCGCCGACTGGCCCGGTCCGGCCGCCGGCCGGCCCATGGCCGCCGACGCGGACCCCGAGTCCGTCGCCTCCGCCGTCGTGGACTCGCTCCTCGACGGTGGCGGCCCCCTCAAGGACCCCCGCCTGGCCCTCGTCCCCGCCCGCCGCAGCGCCGACATCCCCGCGGCGATCGGCTGGACGGGCCCGGCGAACCACGAGAACGACGTGGCCCGGCTCTGCGCGGTACTCCGCTCCTGGGAGGACCGCTTCGGCATACGGGTCGTGGCGCTCGGGTTCGATCAGCTGACGGTGTCCGTCGCCGCGCCGCCCGCCGCCCTCGCCGAGGCGGAGGCCGTCGCCGCCGAGCACTTCGCGTTCTGCCCGGACAACCTGCTGCAGGGCGCGGACACCACTCTGGCCGCCTATGCCGAACACCAGCTGCTGAACCAGCCGGTGTGGCACTTCTGGTGGGACTGAAGGTCCGCCGCGGCCGGTCCGGTGGTGGGCGCACCGGCCTCGACCGCGGCGTAGTGGCTGACTTCAGAGGCCGAGAGCGTGGTGCAGGAGGAGAGCCACACCGGTGAGCAGAGCAGCGAGAACCATTTGAGACCTCCGTGTACGAAATGTGACGTTTCTGCCGTTCTCAATAACGTCACATTCCCACCCGCGTTACGGGCGTGATCCAAACGGGAGGCCCTGGCCCCTCAGCGCCTCCCCCAGCCTCCTGAGTCCCTCCCCGATTTCCTCCGGCGTCTGCGTCACGAAGCACAGCCGCAGGGTGGAGCGGTCGGGGTCGCCGGCGTAGAAGGGTGCGCCGGGGACGTACGCCACGTCGTGCCGCACCACCTGCGGCAGCAGCGCGGTGGTGTCGTACGGCTCCGGGAGGCGGGCCCAGAGGAACATGCCGCCCTCGGGCCGGGCCCAGGACGAGCCCTCGGGGAGCGCCTCGGCGAGTCCGGCGAGCATGGCGTCCCGGCGCTCGCGGTAGACGCCCGCGACCCGCGCCACATGGGCGTCCAGGTCGCGGTCCGCCAGGTACCGTGCCGCCGCCAGCTGGTTGAGGGTCGGGGTGTGCAGGTCGGCGGCCTGCTTGGCGACGACACAGGCGCGCCGCAGCTCCCTGGGCGCCCGCAGCCAGCCGAGCCTGAGGCCCGGCGCCATGACCTTGGAGAAGGAGCCGAGCAGCACGGTCCGGTCCGCCGCCTCCTCGTACGAGGCGATCCACGGCACCCGCTCGCCCTCGAAGCGGAGTTCGCCGTAGGGGTCGTCCTCGACGATCCAAAGCCCCTGGCGGGCGGCCACGGCCACGACGGCGGCCCGGCGGTCGGCCGGCGTGGTGCGGCCGGTCGGGTTCTGGAACGTCGGCACGGTGTACAGCAGCTTGGGCCGCTCCCGCACCACCAGTTCCTCCAGGGCGTCGGGGTCGACGCCGTCGCCGTCTCCGGGCACGGCCACCACCCGCGCGCCCGCGAACGCGAAGACCTGAAGTGCCGCCAGATAACAGGGGCTTTCGACGAGGACGGCGTCCCCGGGCTCCAGCAGCGCCGTGGCCAGCAGGGACAGCGCCTGCTGCGAGCCGGTGGTGACGAGGATGTCGTCGGCGTCCGTGGGCAGCCCGCGGGCCGCCGTCCGAGCGGCGAGGGCGCCCCGCAGCGTCGGCTCGCCCTCCGTCGTGGAGTACTGCAGGGCCTGCGCTGATGCCTGCGCGAGCACCGACCCGAAGGCCTCCGCGACCCCCTGCGCGTCGAACAGCTCCGGCGCCGGCAGCCCGCCCGCGAAGTTGATCACCTCGGGGCGGGCGGTGACGGCGAGGATGTCCCGTACCGGCGAACCGCCGATCGACCGGGCCCGCGCGGCGAGCGGCGGGACGGGGGCAAAGGCGGGTGCGACGGTCATGGCGCGGCTCCTTCGGCTGCGGTGACGGCGGCTCGTGACCGCAGCCTAGGGATGTACGTGCTGTCTACAAGCAGGTTTCCGCGATACGGACGGACCGCCCCTCGGGCCTTGTTGCCGATCGCCGCGTACACGTTGATGTCGGCGTACCGGACCTTCTCGATGTCGTCGAGCGCCGCCAGGTAGGAGACGCCGGCTCCAGCGCGCTCCGCGTGCTGCCGGACGGGCAGTGCGTCGACGAGTTCGCGCACGATCGGGTACGCCTCCTCGCCCTCGACGAAGTGCAGAAGCGCGACGAGGCAGAGCGCGACCGGCCGGTCGAAGTCGAGGGTCTTCGCAGCCTGTTCGAGGATCTGCGCCGGGTTTCTGAAGTCGGCGCCGATGTAGTCGGTACGGCCCTCGGGCCCGCCGGTGAGCAGGGCACGGCGCAGGAAGTCGCGGTTGTGCCGTACGTCGAGGTAGCCGCGCGGGTTGGCGGCGAGCGCGGCGGCGGGCGCCGCCCGGTGGTGTCGATCCTCTTCTCAGCTCGGCGGGATCCTGGCTGAGGGCGTCACCGGGCATGGGCGTCTCCCGGGAGACGAGGCGGCCGTTCAAGAGACAAGGACCGAACGCCGACAACCTGGCCGTCGGTGGCACTTGCCGTGACCCGCGCCGTGATCTCACAGGTCCCGGCCCCCGGACGCGTCCCGTACCGAGCCCTTGGGACGCGTCATCCCTGCAGGTCAGAGGCCATTCCCTGGCTTCGGCGTCCCGAATCGTCCGCAGACTGTGGCGCGCGGAGCCGATCACCGCTCAGGCTGGAATCCCCAGCCCACCGCCCATGGAAGGCGCCTACCGCCATGCCCGCCCGAGCCCGTCGCACCCGCCTTTTCGCCGCCACCGCCCTGGTACTCGCCGCGTTCGCGCTGACGGGGTGCAGGGACGGGAAGGGCCTCGAGGACGAGGGCCCGGCAACGACCCACTCCCTGCACGCTCCCGCCGGGCACGCTCCCGCCGTACGGGACGCGAAGAGGCCGCCCGGTCGTGAACCGGGCGGCCTCCATGCTCAGAGGATCAGGCGTGGGCCAGAACCGCTTCCTTCGGGTTCGGGCCGTACTTGTTCTCGCCGGGCTGGCTGTCGGAGCACTGGAAGACCAGCAGCGTGATACCGCCGACGAGCGGGACGAGCCCGAAGAGGATCCACCAGCCGGAGCGGCCGGTGTCGTGCAGACGGCGAATGCTGACGGCCAGGCTGGGCAGCAGGATGCCGAGGTAGAACACGCCGATCAGGGCGAAGACGGCCGTGCTCTTGGACGCGACGGCCAGGACCAGCAGAACCACGTAGATGATTCCGATGAACAGCGCGAAGTTCCAGTACTCCTTGCGGCGCGCGCGCCCGCTGAACACCGCGTACTTCTTCAGCGCCTCGATGAACCAGCTCATGTGTGTCCCCCAGGGATCGGCGTTCGGACCATCCGGAACGGATCAGGCCAGGCGAGAAGGTAAGGACACTGACGAGAACTCGTCAATTCGGCGTGTACAGCACAAGGGTTGAGCGCTTTTCGGACAGATCCACCGCGAATCGGCCCCGGACCCGCCGCTGATCACGGGGAATGGCGGGCAACCGCAGGGCGGGAGGCTCCAGTTCACGGATCCGAGTCGCTTCCGTTGCCGAACCGAGTGCATTCCGAGGCCGGCCAGTGGCCGATTCGAGGCCTGACGTATCCCCATCCGTAGCGCGAATCAGCGCAACTTTTCCGCCACTTCGGTCGCCCAGTACGTGAGGATGTTCTGCGCGCCCGCCCGCTTGATGCCGGTCAGCGTCTCCAGGATCGCCCGGTCGCGGTCGATCCAGCCCTTCTCGGCGGCGGCCTCGATCATCGAGTACTCGCCGGAGATCTGGTAGGCGGCGACCGGCACGTCCACCGCGTCCGCGACCCGCGCGAGGATGTCGAGGAACGGTCCGGCCGGCTTCACCATCACCATGTCGGCGCCCTCTTCGAGGTCGAGCGCCAACTCCCGCAGCGACTCACGCACATTGGCGGGATCCTGCTGATACGTCTTCCGGTCCCCCTTCAGGGAGGAGCCGACGGCCTCCCGGAACGGCCCGTAGAACGCGGACGCGTACTTCACCGTGTAGGCGAGGATCGCGACGTCCTCCCGCCCGATCTGGTCGAGCGCGTCACGGATGACCCCGATCTGGCCGTCCATCATCCCGCTGGGCCCCACCACATGGGCGCCCGCGTCGGCCTGGACCTGCGCCATCTCGGCGTACCGCTCGAGCGTGGCGTCGTTGTCGACGCGCCCCTCCGCGTCCAGCACCCCGCAGTGACCGTGATCGGTCGTCTCGTCGAGACAGAGATCGGACATGACCAGGAGATCGTCCCCGACCTCGGCCCGCACATCACGGATCGCGACCTGCAGAATCCCGTCCGGGTCGGTCCCCGGCGTCCCGAGGGCGTCCTTCTTCTCCTCCTCCGGCACGCCGAACAGCATGATCCCGGAGACCCCGGCGGCCACCGCCTCGGCGGCCGCCTTCTTCAGGCTGTCGCGCGTGTGCTGGACGACACCGGGCATGGCGGAGATCGGCACGGGCTCGGAGACGCCCTCGCGCACGAAGGCGGGGAGGATGAAGTCCGCCGGGTGCAGCCGGGTCTCAGCGACCATGCGCCGCATGACGGGGGTGGTCCGCAGCCGCCGCGGCCGCGTGCCGGGGAAGGATCCGTACTTCGTCATGCCACCTACGCTACGCCCGGCTCACAGGCACCTTTGCCGACGGTATGTCGGGCCTGCGCGGCCGCTCGCACCTCGCGATGCGCCCCGCATCCACCGGGTCCATCCTGAAGAACAGCAAGGAGAAGGACCGGGTCCCCGTCCCCTCGCCGCGCACGGCTGCTGCCTGCGCGAAGGAGGAGGACGAGATGACCGCCACCCACCACACCCCGCGTCAGGCCCCGGACCTGTTCGCCCTGCCCGAGATCCACGGCCCGGTCCTGCGCCCCGGCGACGACGCCTATGTGGCCGAGGTCACCGGCTTCAACCTGTCGGCCTTCCACAATCCTGACACCGTGGTCGGAGCGGCAGGCGTCGACGACATCGTGGCGGCGATGCGCTGGGCCGCGGCCACCGAGACGCCGGTGGCGGTCCAGGCCACCGGCCACGGCGCGAACTTCCCGATCGACGGCGGCCTGCTCATCAGCACCACCCGCATGACCGACGTGACGATCGACCGGGCCGAACGCACGGCAACGGTCGCTGCCGGCGCGAGATGGCGCGACGTCCTGGAGGCGGCCGCCCCGTACGGCCTCGCCCCGCTCAACGGGTCGTCCTCGGACGCGGGCGTCGTCGGCTACACCCTGGGCGGCGGTCTGCCCGTCCTCGGCCGGGCCTACGGCTACGCGGCCGACCGGGTCCGCTCCTTCCAGGTCGTCACGCCGGACGCAATCCTGCGCACGGTGACCGCCGACACCGAACCGGACCTCTTCTGGGCCCTGCGCGGCGGCAAGGGAAACGTGGGCGTGGTCACCGAGCTGACCTTCGAACTGCTCCCGCTGCCCTCGGTCCTCGGCGGCGGCATCTACTTCCCCGGCGAACACGCGGAGGCGGTCCTGCGCACCTGGACCGACTGGACGACCACCCTGCCCACCGAGATGTGCAGCGCGTACACGATCCTGCGCCTGCCACCGCTCCCGCAGATCCCCGAGCCCCTGCGCGGCGGCTTCTGGGCCCGCGTCGCCCTCGCCTGGACCGGCGACGCGAAGGAGGGCGAGAGCCTCTTGGCCCCCATCCGCGCCGCCGCGCCCGTCGTCATCGACACGGTGGAGGACATGCCGTACGCCGCCATGGACCGCATCTACCTGGACCCGCACGACCCGCTCCCCGCCCGCGAGGCCTGCACCCTGCTCAGGGCGCTGCCCCCGGACGCGCAGACGGCGTTCCTGGACCAGGCGGGCCCGGCCGTCCCGGACCTCCCGCTGCAGCTGATCGAACTCCGCCACATGGGCGGCGAACTCTCCCGCCCGGCCCCCGTCGAGGACGCCATCTGCGCCCGCGACGCCGGCTACCTCCTGGAAACGGTCGGCGTCCTGCCCGACCCCGACACCGCAGCAGCCGTGGAATCAGCCACCATGGCCCTCCACAACGCCATGTCCCCGTGGAGCACCGGCCACACCATGATCAACCTCCATGGCCGCCCGGGCGATGAAAAGGACCGGGCGCGCGCCTGGACGGACGAGGTGTACACCCGCCTGAGCAGAACGAAGGAGCACTACGACCCGGCCAACCTGCTGCGCTTCGGGCACACGGCGACCTCACAACCTGCGTGACGAGGCCCCTTCAGGGCCGAGGTGGAGGTCTGGGAGTGCGCGCCCCAGGGACGCTCACCCCCACATCGCTCAGGTCGTACGACGACGCCGAGCCCCCGGCCTCCGCTCACTCGGCCGGGTAACCGCATCCCCGGCCTCCAGCGCGGCAGCGCGCCGCCGCAGCCCGAAATCGGCAAGCGCCTCAGCCAACTTGTGCACAGAAGGCTCCGGAGCCATCACATCCACCCGCAGCCCATGCTCCTCAGCGGTCTTGGCGGTGGCCGGCCCGATACACGCGATCACGGTCACGTTGTGCGGCTTCCCGGCGATCCCCACCAGGTTCCGCACGGTGGACGACGAAGTGAACAGCACCGCGTCGAAGCCACCTCCCTTGATCGCTTCCCGCGTCTCCGCCGGCGGCGGCGAGGCCCGCACGGTCCGGTAGGCCGTGACGTCGTCGACCTCCCAGCCGAGCTCGATCAGCCCCGCGACCAGGGTCTCCGTGGCGATGTCCGCCCGCGGCAGGAACACCCGGTCGATCGGGTCGAAAACAGGGTCGTACGGCGGCCAGTCCTCAAGAAGCCCCGCAGCCGACTGCTCCCCACTCGGCACCAGATCCGGCTTCACGCCGAAGGCAACCAGCGCCTTCGCGGTCTGCTCCCCCACCGCGGCGACCTTGATCCCCGCGAACGCCCGGGCATCGAGCCCGTACTCCTCGAACTTCTCCCGGACCGCCTTCACCGCGTTGACGGAGGTGAACGCGATCCACTCGTACCGCCCGGTGACGAGCCCCTTCACGGCCCGCTCCATCTGCTGGGGCGTGCGCGGCGGCTCGACGGCGATGGTCGGCACCTCGTGCGGTACGGCCCCGTAGGACCGCAGTTGGTCGGAGAGCGAAGCCGCCTGCTCCTTCGTACGCGGCACGAGGACCTTCCAGCCGAACAGCGGCTTGGACTCGAACCACGACAACCGGTCGCGCTGGGCGGCGGCGGAACGCTCGCCGACCACGGCTATCACCGGCCGCCCGCCCTCGGGCGAGGGCAGCACCTTGGCCTGCTTCAGCGTCTGGGCGATGGTCCCCAGCGTGGCCGTCCAGGTCCGCTGACGCGTGGTCGTACCGGCCACCGTCACGGTGATCGGCGTGTCCGGCTTACGGCCGGCCGACACCAGCTCGCCCGCGGCCGCGCCCACGGAGTCGAGGGTCGTCGACACGACCACCGTCCCGTCGGAGACGCCCACCTCCGTCCAGCAGCGGTCCGAGGCGGTACGGGCGTCCACGAACCGCACGTCCGCACCCTGGGCGTCGCGCAGCGGAACACCGGCGTACGCGGGCACGCCGACGGCCGCGGCGACACCGGGCACGACCTCGAAGGGCACGCCCGCGGCGGCGCAGGCGAGCATCTCCTCGGCGGCGTACGCGTCGAGTCCGGGGTCACCGGACACCGCACGGACGACCCGCCTGCCGCCCCGCGTGGCCTCCATGACAAGATGTGCGGCATCCCGTACCGCGGGGACCCCAGCGGTTGTTGACGAACTGTCAACAACCGCGAGCTGAGGTGTGCCCGTGCCCGGAAGCGGGTCCGAGGAAGGACCCCCGTCCGTGTGCACCTCGGCGACGCCTTGTCTGGCGTGCTGACGCACCACGTCGAGCACGTCGTGCTCGGCGACGAGGACGTCCGCGTTCGCCAGCGCCTCCACGGCGCGCAGAGTCAGCAGTCCCGGATCCCCGGGTCCGGCACCGAGGAAGGTGACGTGCCCGTGTTCAAGGCCGGCGGGAAGGGTGGTGGGGCTCAATGTGCTCGCTCCCCCATCAGACCGGCCGCGCCCTGGGCAAGCA
This sequence comes from Streptomyces sp. NPDC051172, assembly GCF_040682555.1. Lineage (NCBI taxonomy): Bacteria > Bacillati > Actinomycetota > Actinomycetes > Kitasatosporales > Streptomycetaceae > Streptomyces > Streptomyces sp. NPDC051172. The sequence continues at coordinate 17,161 of NZ_JBFBBE010000012.1, read as the reverse complement.
TCTCGGCAGCGAGTTCACGGCCGAGCGCCATTGCTTGGTCGTACGTCTCGGGCACGGGACCGGTGGTGGACAGCTGCACCGTGCGGGAGCCGTCGGTGGTACCGACGACGCCCCGCAGGCGCATTTCCTTGACAATCTGCCCGTCGGCCAGCAGGTCGGCCAGCGCGCCCACAGGGGCGCTGCAGCCGGCCTCCAGGGCGGCGAGCAGTGACCGCTCGGCGGTCACGGCGGCCCGGGTGAACGGGTCGTCGAGCTCTCCGAGCGCGGCGATCAGGTCCGCGTGGTCCGCGGCACACTCGATCGCCAGTGCCCCCTGGCCGGGGGCGGGCAGAACGGTGTCGACCGACAGGAAGTCGGTCACTTCATCGCTACGGCCTATTCGGTTGAGGCCGGCGGCGGCGAGGACCACGGCGTCCAGCTCACCGTCCCGCACGTACCCGATCCGGGTATCCACGTTCCCCCGTATCGGGACCGTCTCGATGTCCAGCCCGTGGCTGCGCGCGTACGCGTTCAGCTGCGCCATGCGACGCGGCGAACCCGTACCGATGCGCGCCCCGCGCGGCAGGTCGGTGAACTTCAGCGTGTCCCGGGCGACGATCACGTCACGCGGGTCCTCGCGCACCGGGACGGCGGCGAGCGCCAGCTCCTCGGGCTGCGCGGTGGGCAGGTCCTTGAGCGAATGAACCGCGAAGTCGACCTCACCCCGCAGCAGTGCGTCGCGCAGCGCCGTGACGAACACACCCGTGCCGCCGATCTGCGCGAGGTGCTCGCGGGAGGTGTCGCCGTAGGTGGTGATCTCGACGAGCTCGACGGGCCGTCCGGTCACCTGGCTCACGGCGTCCGCCACCTGCCCGGACTGGGCCATGGCGAGTCTGCTTCGCCTCGTCCCCAGTCTCAATGCCTTGCTACTCATGCCGGCCCTCGGTTCTTGCTGTTCTCAGATTCATCGTCGGCGCCCTCGGCCCGGGAGACGGCGGCCACCGCTTCCTGGTCGAGGTCGAACAGGGTCCTCAGGGCATCTGCGTACCCTGCTCCGCCCGGTTCGGCCGCGAGCTGCTTGACTCGTACGGTCGGCGCGTGCAGCAGCTTGTCGACGACGCGCTTGACGGTCTGGGTGATCTCACTGCGGTGCTTGTCGTCGAGCCCGGGCAGCCGCCCCTCCAGCCGCGCGATCTCATTGGCGACGACATCGGCGGCCATGGTGCGCAGGGCCACCACGGTGGGGGTGATGTGCGCGGCCCTGAGCGCCGCCCCGAACGTCGCGACCTCGTCCGCGACGATACGGCGGACCTGGTCGACGTCGGCCGCCATCGGAGCGTCCGCGGAGGCCTCGGCGAGCGACTCGATGTCGACGAGCCGCACTCCGGCCAGCCGGTGCACTGCCGCGTCGATGTCGCGGGGCATCGCCAGGTCGAGGAGGAACAGCACGGGCGCGGGCCGCGGAGCCTCGACGACCGGCTCGGCCTTGCGGCGCTCCGGAATCCGCCCGACCGTGGCCACGGTGGCGGCAAGCGCAGTGATCAGCTCGGCATCGGCCTCGGGCGCCCGCCGGGCCGCCTCACGCCGGTCGACGTCGCCGTTGTCCACCCAGACGGCATGCTGCTCCAGGGTGGCCGCATCCATCCCGGCGACGGCAGCCTCCCCCATGACGGAGAAGCCTTGCTGCACGGCGGGGAGGTCGAGCGGACAGCTCTCTTCATCCACGGAGCCTGCGGGCAGTCGTGCCGCATGGGCGGCACCCGACCCAAAGGCAGGCGGCACCCCGTCACCGCCGGGCTGCGCGACCGCCCCCGCGTCGGCACCAGCGTCCGGCAACCCGTCAGCCACACGGCCCTGCACCGCCGTAGCAACCGCGCCGGCGGACAGCACCAACCCAGTCGCCCCGGTACAAGACACCACAACATCGGCACGTGTCAGCTCACCCGACACCGCACCCATCGGCACCGCACGGGCCAGCAATCCCTGCTCAGCACCGTCGTTCAAGATCTCGGCGAGCCGCTCGGCCCGCTCGCCCGTCCGGTTGGCGATCACGATCTCGCCGACCCCGGCCCTCGCGAGCGTCGCAGCAGCCAGCGAGGACATCGACCCCGCCCCGATGACCAGCGCCTTCTTCCCCCGGGCCCACCCCTGCACATCCGCCCCGGACGCCAGCTGCTCCAGCCCGAAGGTGACCAGCGACTGCCCGGCCCGGTCGATCCCGGTCTCGGAGTGGGCGCGCTTGCCGACCCGCAGGGCCTGCTGGAACAGATCGTTCAGCAGCCGTCCGGCGCTGTGCAGGTCCTGAGCCTTGGCCAGCGAGTCCTTGATCTGCCCGAGGATCTGCCCTTCCCCCACGACCATGGAGTCGAGCCCGCAGGCCACCGAGAACAGATGGTGAACGGCCCGGTCCTCGTAGTGGACGTACAGATAGGGCGTGAGCTCGTCCAGCCCCACCCCGCTGTGCTGGGCGAGCAGAGTGGACAGCTCGGCGACACCGGCGTGGAACTTGTCGACGTCGGCGTAGAGCTCGATGCGGTTGCAGGTCGCGAGCACCGCGGCCTCGGTGGCGGGCTCCGCGGCGATCGTGTCCTGCACCAGCTTGACCTGGGCGTCCGCGCTCAGCGCGGCCCGCTCCAGGACGCTGACAGGGGCGCTGCGGTGACTCAGCCCGACGACGAGGAGACTCATGCCGGCATCACGGCGGGTACGTCCCCGTCGGGCCCCTGCTCGGCGGACTCCTGGCGGGCTGCGGCGACGGGCCCCGAGCCGTCGGGGCCCGCTGCCTCGGCCTCCTCGCCGGCCTTGCGCTGCTCGTGGAAGGCGAGGATCTGCAGCTCGATCGACAGATCCACCTTCCGCACGTCCACGCCGTCCGGGACGGTCAGCACGGTCGGCGCGAAGTTCAGAATGGAGGTGACCCCGGCGGCCACGAGCCGGTCGCAGACCTGCTGGGCGGCACCGGCGGGAGTGGCGATGACGCCGATGGACACCCCGTTGTCCTCGATGATCTTTTCCAGGTCATCGGTGTGCTGCACGGGAATCCCCGCGACAGGCTTGCCCGCCATGGCCGGATCGGCGTCTATGAGGGCCGCGACCCGGAAACCACGGGAGGCGAACCCGCCGTAGTTGGCCAGGGCGGCGCCGAGGTTGCCGATACCGACGATCACAACCGGCCAGTCCTGGGTGAGCCCCAGCTCACGCGAGATCTGGTAGACGAGATACTCGACGTCGTAGCCGACACCGCGCGTTCCGTACGAGCCCAGGTAGGAGAAGTCCTTGCGCAGCTTGGCGGAGTTGACCCCCGCCGCGGCCGCGAGCTCCTCGGAGGAGACCGTGGGTACCGAGCGCTCCGACAGTGCGGTCAGGGCGCGGAGGTACAGCGGAAGCCTGGCGACGGTGGCCTCGGGAATCCCTCGGCTACGGGTCGCCGGTCGGTGAGTTCGGCCAGTTGCCACGGTGCTCCTGCGGGTAGAGCGGGGCTGCAGGCGGTCACACGTACCCAGACCGCCCCGTCGACAGCAGGCTATGTCTTTGTGAACGCGTGCACAAAGATGGTGTCCGATTTGCCCGGCCAACGTGACCGGGGTCACGCGCCCCCGGCGCGCGGGTGCGGAACCGGCGCACAAGCACCACCGCTTCTCATCTCGTGGGGGCAAAACCGCACACTCTCCTCTTACGATCCCCGCCCCCGAGACCAGTCGCCGTCGATCCTAAGCGAGGTTCCGGACGACTTGGACTACTCAGTCAGTGCCTTGCGCAACCGCTGCTCGTCGACACGCCAGAAGGTGTGCTGCCGACCGTCGACGAGAACCACGGGAATCTGCTCCCAATACTGGTCGTGAAGCTGCTGGTCCAGGGAGATGTCCTTCGCCTCCCACGCCACCCCCACCTCCGCGCACACCTTCTCCACCACGAGCTGTGCGTCATCACACAGATGACACCCGGGCTTACGGATGAGAGTGACGCTCCGGCTCGGGGCGTCCTGGGCCTTACGACGGAAGAGGGGACTCATGTCAGCCATTCTCGCGCGAGCGCACGGCGGCGGCACACCCGCGAAAACGCCCAAGGCGCGGGTGGATCGGATCAGTTCTTTAACGACACGGTCGCGGAGAGTTCACAACGTTCAAACCTCTGACGTCTGGAGGCACCGAACAAACTGGCTATGCTCACGGACATGGCCGCTCTAGGATGGCTCACTCCCCGTAGGCGCTCCGCCACGGCGCGGAGCGTGTTGGCAGGCGAGGCCTCGGCAGAGGCAGCGCGCAAGTCCTCGCAGGACGTCCCCCCGGAGGAACCGGAGTTCCCGGTGCTCGGCGACGACAAGGCCGCGGCCTTCTTCGACCTCGACAACACCGTGATGCAAGGTGCAGCCCTCTTCCACTTCGGGCGGGGCCTGTACAAGCGCAAGTTCTTCGAGACCCGCGACCTCGCCAAGTTCGCCTGGCAGCAGGCGTGGTTCCGGCTGGCCGGCGTCGAGGACCCGGAACACATGCAGGAGGCCCGCGACTCGGCCCTCTCCATCGTGAAGGGCCATCGCGTCGCGGAACTCCAGTCCATCGGGGAGGAGATCTACGACGAGTACATGGCCGAGCGGATCTGGCCGGGCACACGCGCACTCGCGCAGGCCCACCTGGACGCGGGCCAGAAGGTGTGGCTGGTCACGGCGGCCCCGGTCGAGATCGCCACGGTGATCGCCCGCCGCCTCGGCCTCACCGGCGCCCTGGGCACGGTGGCCGAGTCCGTCGACGGCGTCTACACCGGAAAACTGGTCGGCGAACCCCTGCACGGCCCCGCGAAGGCGGAAGCGGTACGGGCCCTCGCCTCCGCCGAAGGCCTCGACCTCTCCCGCTGCGCCGCGTACAGCGACTCCCACAACGACATCCCCATGCTGTCGCTGGTCGGCCACCCCTACGCGATCAATCCCGACACCAAACTCCGCAAACACGCCCGCAAGCTCGACTGGCGCCTGCGCGACTACCGCACCGGCCGCAAGGCAGCCAAGGTGGGCATCCCCGCAGCAGCAGGCGTAGGCGCAGTAGCAGGCGGCACAGCAGCAGCAATCGCCCTCCACAAACGCCGCCGCTGACCCGCCCCACCCGTTCCCGGGCGAGAAACCCCCATCAGGCAACACAACCGCCCCGAGGTCGATTCACCTCTGCCCGGCAGGCCGCCCCGAGCGCGAGCGGCGGCTGCACTGCAACCCGGCCCGAGCCCGAACCCCGGCCCACGCACACCGCCCAGACGGCGGAACACCGACACACCCTGTTTCGGGGCTCCGCCCGGACCCCGGTCGGACCGAACGGCCTCGTCCTCAAACGCCGGACGGGCTGAAAGGGTGCGGGGCGAGGCCCCGCGGGTGGGGACGCACGGCCTCGTCGGCCCGATCGCCGGACGGGCTGGGGGGATGCGTACCGGAGCCCAGAGGGTGGGCAACCGCGGATGGTTGCGGCCTTGAAGGCCGGACGGGCTGGAACACGAAGGGCCGGCGCTCAGAGGCTGTGTCCCCGCGGGTGGTTGGGAATCAATGGGGCCTTGGGCCCTACTCGCTTGGGGGCAGGGTTATTTGCCGACCGGCCGACGTGCGGAGTTGGTTCGCGGGTTGGCACGGCGTTCACCGTGTTGGCCCGCGACTGGCCTGCGGTTCACCGGCGTTGGCGCGTGGGCCGGCTTGTGGCGTTCCGGTATTCGCCTACTACCTCGACTGACTTGCGCGCAGGGTGTTTGCTGCCGGGCTGGCTCGCGACGCGCGGGCAGTAGTCCTCGGGACGACTTGCACTGCAGCTCACTCGCCGGTGGGTCGGCCTGCAGGGGCGGAGCGCTGCGAAAGAGGCAGGGCAGAGTGTCGCGGAGCCCGTCCCCGGCCCCCGAAGTGGGGTACAGGGACGTAGCCCTCTGCCCGGGTCCAGGGGCGGAGCCCCCGGTGGGTCGGGGCGGAGCCCCTGGGGATGGGACGGGTAGGGGCGGCGGGGGCGAGGAAGACATCAACGCCCGCACCACTCCTGATCACAACGCGACCAGCCCCGACCCGAACACGCCAATCCCCACGACCTACCCCCACACCCCCTGTCCAGTCCCATTGGCTGCACACGGCCACAACACGCCCCGTTCCCACTCGAAACCCGACCCATATCGATCAACAATCAGTCACGCTACGGCACTTGATAGGCCGCCAATCGGTTACAGAAGCGACGTAATCGATGATTTGAGCAACTGGGTGTAGCAGCGCCTGTACGAAGCGTTATTCTCCTCAGACGCAAACCGGTACCCCTCCGTCGCTACGACGGGTGAAAGGTCCCGCACTGCACGTGATGGAAGCTCTGCCTCTGGGAGTCCCGTGTACCCACACGTCGGGGTTGACGCCTCGGGCCTGGCTACGCTGCGCGCAACGGTCCAAAGCCTGTTGCGCGGCTTCGTCCCCACCGCGTACGCCGTCCCCGCCCTAGCCGTTGCCAGCACCCCCGTCGGCCCGTGCTACGCCCTCGCCGACGGCAGCACCGCCGCCGTCGGCAGACGCAGCCGCGCCGCCGGCGCCACCACCACCCGCCGCCCGGCCGCGGACAGCGACAGCGCCCGGATGATGGACCTGGTCGAACGCGCCCAGGCCGGCGAGGCCGACGCCTTCGGCCGCCTCTACGACCAGTACAGCGACACCGTGTACCGGTACATCTATTACCGCGTCGGCGGCAAAGCCACCGCCGAGGACCTCACCAGCGAGACGTTCCTGCGCGCCCTGCGCCGCATCGGCACCTTCACCTGGCAGGGCCGAGACTTCGGCGCCTGGCTGGTCACCATCGCCCGCAACCTCGTGGCCGACCACTTCAAGTCGAGCCGCTTCCGCCTCGAGGTGACCACCGGCGAGATGCTCGACGCCAACGAGGTCGAGCGCTCCCCCGAGGACTCCGTCCTGGAGTCCCTCTCCAACGCCGCCCTGCTCGACGCCGTACGACGCCTCAACCCCCAGCAGCAGGAGTGCGTGACGCTCCGCTTCCTCCAGGGCCTCTCCGTCGCCGAGACCGCCCGCGTGATGGGCAAGAACGAGGGCGCCATCAAGACCCTCCAGTACCGAGCCGTACGCACCCTGGCCCGCCTCCTCCCGGACGACGCCCGCTGACGGACATCCCACGCCGGGCCTGACAGAACACAGCGGTACACGCTCAGTGACGCCCAACTCGCTGTCAGTGAAAGTCCGTTGACTTCCCGATCCGATCATCCGTCGTCCGTAACCCAAGTGCCGAGACGCTCGTTGTGCGGGATGCAGGCTCCCTGTGGTCACTCCCTGACCCTCTCCGATCACTCGATCGTGTGGATGTGGTCAGAGCGTGCAACCCTCAGGACCCCCTGGGGAGTCGACCGTCATCACGAGAGGAGGTGCCGCCAGTGATCGCGAACGTATCGGCACACCGGCGGGCGAACGCCTTCGCCCAAGCCCTGGAGGAGCAGCCGGACCAGGGCACGGCGGCCGAGCAGTCCGAAGGACCGGCCCCGGCCCCGGCTGCTGCGGATCAGACCGAGCAGGGCCGTCTGTTGGCCCTCACGGAGTGTCTCGGCGAGCTGCCCAGACCGGAGCTCGACCCCGAGGTCAAGGTCGTCCAACGAGCACAACTGGTGGCCGCGTTCGAGGCCATGGTGCAGGAGGGCGCCGGCGGCGAGGCGGCGGACACTGCGGTACCCGAACAGCGCTCCCGCGGCGCGCACGCGCACCGGGCGAGCCCACTGGGCAAGCTGCGACCGCGGTCGCGGCTGACCAAGGGCCTGGCCGCGGGCGGGCTCAGCGTCGGAGTCGCGGCGGGCGCCTTCGGCGGAGTCGCCGCCGCCAGCTCGGACGCCCTGCCCGGCGACTCGCTCTACGGACTCAAACGCGGCATCGAGGACTTCAAGCTCAACTACCTGTCCGACGGGGACGACGAGCGCGGAGTGGCCTACCTCGATCAGGCCTCCACCCGGCTGGCCGAGGCCCGCCGCCTGATGGAGCGCGGCCGCGGCGGCGGCCACCTCGATCACGAGTCCGTCGGCGAGATCCGCCGCACCTTGTCGGGCATGACGCAGGACGCGTCCGAGGGCCACCGGCTGCTGCACGAGGCGTATGAGCGGGATCCCGGGTCCCTCGGCCCCATCCAGGCCCTGTCCGCCTTCTCCCGCTCGCACCGCGAGGTCTGGGGCGCCCTGCGCCAGAAGCTCCCGGTCCAGCTGGGCGACGTCAGCAACCAGGTGTCGTCGGTGTTCGCCGCCATAGACGAAGAGGTCGCCCCGCTGCAGTCCATGCTGCCCCCGTCCGCGAACCACGGCGGCGGCCACGGCAAGCACCACGGCTCGGGTCCGGCGTCCAAGGGCACACCCGGCTCCGGCAGGGCATCGACGGCATCCGGCAGCGGCGCCTCCAAGCACAGCCACTCCAGCAGCCCCAGCCAGTCGGCCGGCTCCACGGGCGAGGGCCTGCTCGGAGGCAGCACCGGTGGCCTGCTCGAGCCCCCCAAGGACACCGGCAGCGCCTCCCCGTCGTCCACCAAGTCCCCGTCCACCGAACCGGACGTGACGATCCCACCCCTGCTCCCGGGCCTGCTCCCCGGCCTCGGCATCGAAGGCAACGAAACGAACCAGTAGCCCGTACGGCAGCGGGGGCGCCCCTCTCCAGGGGGGCGCCCCCGTCGTCGTACGAAAAACCCTCAGCCCGGACGTCGCCTCAGAAGAACACCGACCGCCGCTGCACCAACAACTTGTACAGCGTGTGCTGGATCTGCTCCCTCACCTGGTCCGTCAGGTTGAACATCAGCATCGGGTCCTCCGCGGCCTCCGGCGGATAGCCGTCCGTCGGGATCGGCTCACCGAACTGGATCGTCCACTTGGTCGGGAGCGGCACCGCACCGAGCGGGCCGAGCCACGGGAACGTCGGCGTCAGCGGGAAGTACGGGAAGCCGAGCAGGCGGGCCAGGGTCTTCGCGTTGCCGATCATCGGGTAGATCTCCTCCGCCCCGACGATCGAGCAGGGGATGATCGGCGTGCCGTGGCGCAGGGCGGTGGAGACGAAGCCGCCGCGGCCGAAGCGCTGGAGCTTGTAGCGCTCGCTGAAGGGCTTGCCGATGCCCTTGAAGCCCTCCGGCATGACCCCGACCAGCTCGCCCTGCCCCAGCAGCCGCTCGGCGTCCTCCGCACAGGCCAGGGTGTGGCCGAGCTTGCGGGCCAGTTCGTTGACCACCGGCAGCATGAAGACGAGATCCGCCGCGAGCAGGCGCAGATGACGGTCTGCGGGATGGTTGTCGTGGACGGCGACCTGCATCATCAGGCCGTCCAGCGGGAGCGTCCCGGAGTGGTTGGCGACGATCAGCGCGCCGCCCTCCGAGGGGATGTTGTCGATGCCCTTCACCTCGACCCGGAAGTACTTCTCGTACACCGGCCGCAGCAGGGACATCAGGACCTGGTCGGTCAACTCCTCGTCGTAGCCGAAGTCGTCGACCTCGTAGTCGCCGGTGAGGCGGCGGCGCAGGAAGCTCAGGCCGCTCGCGACGCGCCGTTCCAGGCCGCCGTAGTTCTGCGGCCGCTGGGGCGGCTGTTCCTCATGCGTCACAGGAACATCATCCTGCGTGCGCGCCCTGCTGGGCAGGGGCTGGACGTCGCCGACCAGCGCGGGTTCCGTGGTCTTGCGTCGGCTCCCCGCGCCCCGACGCCGCGGCGCCCGCGGTACGGCACTCCCACGGGACCGGTCGTCGTCGAACGGAATGACCTTGGCATCCGCCATCGTTGATGCGCTCCTCAGTTGGCGCTCTGCGTCGGGGGGTGGCCGCTGCCCGGCAGGGGCAGCGCGGCGATCCGGTCGACGGCCCCCGCAAGGGCCTCCGGCGGCAGGAGCCCGGGTCCGTGACTGCGCGCGAAGTCCGCGAACGTCTCCGCGGTCGTGTACTTCGGCTTGAATCCGAGCGTCTCACGCATCTGGTCCGTCGCCACGACCCGGCCGTGGGTCAGCAGCCGGATCTGTTCGGGCGAGAAGTCCGTCATGCCCAGCGTACGCACCAGGGAGCCCGCCCAGGTGACCGCAGGCAGCAGCAGCGGCACCGTGGGCCGGCCGAGCCGCCTGGAGCACTGGGAGAGCAGCAGGACGCCGTCGCCGGCGATGTTGAAGGTGCCGCTGTTGAGGGTGCCCCGCTCCGGCTCGTGCGAGGCGATCCGCAGCACCTCGATCACGTCGTCCTCGTGCACGAACTGCAGCCGCGGGTCGTACCCGAACACGGTCGGCAGGACCGGCAGCGCGAAGTAGGAGGCGAGCGGCGTGTCGGCCGTGGGCCCCAGGATGTTCGCGAACCGCAGCACACACACGGCGACATCCGGCCGCCGCCGCGCAAAGCCCCGTACGTACCCCTCGACCTCGACGGTGTCCTTGGCGAAGCCGCCGCTCGGCAGGGACTTGGGCGGGGTCGTCTCGGTGAACACCGCGGGATCACGGGGCGCGGACCCGTACACGTTCGTACTGGACTTCACGACGAGCCGCTTCACGGTCGGCGACTTCTGGCAGGCGCCGAGCAGCTGCATCGTGCCGATGACGTTGGTTTCCTTGATCGCGGTCCGGCTGCCGCTGCCGAGCCCGGTCGCGCTCACATCCATGTGGACGACCGTGTCGGCGCCCGTCTCGGCCAGCACGCGCGCGATGGTGGGCTGCCGGATGTCGGCCTGGATGAAATCGGCACCGCCCAGGTGGTGCTCGGGGGGGACAGCGTCCACGGCGACGACCCGGTCCACCTGCGGGTCACGCTGGATCCGTCGTACGAACCGGCCCCCAAGCCTGCGGGCCACTCCGGTCACGAGCACGACCTTGCCCAAGATCTGCGCCTTCCTTCCAGCCCATCCGGTACTCGTAGCCTGCCGTGTTCCCCGTGTGCGGCCAACTTAGCGGGTCGATGTTGCGCTGTGATGACCACCCAATGCACGAAGTGACGACATCCACAGACATACGAACAGACCAAGCCATGTGAAACACGTGCGTACGCACAGGCCTTGTGCGAGGTCCCGTGCACTTCTGGAAGCTTCTGTGAACTCCAAACGCGTGTGGCCCCCCACCGGTTGCGGTGGGGGGCCACAGAACACGCTCCTGGAGCGTCGCCTACTTCTTGTTGCGACGCTGAACGCGCGTGCGCTTGAGCAGCTTGCGGTGCTTCTTCTTGGCCATCCGCTTGCGCCGCTTCTTGATAACAGAGCCCACGACTACCCTCGCTCACTTCTCATCACTCGGTGCTGGGCGCCATGGGCCCATACGACCTACGAGGGGTCAGCCTACCCGCCCGAGCGCTGAGGTCGTAATCGAGGATGCCGGGGGAGATCCAGAAGAGCCCTGAGGATCCCCCCGGGGATCGCCGTCAGGCGGTTTCCACCCCCACGTAGCTCTCGCGGAGGTACTCGTGAACCGCGTTCTCGGGGACGCGGAAGGACCGCCCCACCCTGATCGCGGGCAGATGACCGCTGTGCACCAAGCGGTACACGGTCATCTTCGACACTCGCATCACCGAGGCGACCTCCGCCACGGTAAGGAACTGAACCTCGCTCAGAGGCCTCTGCTCAGCAGCCATGACACACCTGAACCTTCCGCACTCGACGGCCACCGGCTTCCCCTTCCGGTGACTCTTCGTCGCTGCGTGCTCACTCCCCAATGTAGGGGCGGGTGATGCGAGTGGGGAAGAGGTGCACCCATCGCATGCCTATCGCTGGCCTACTGTGACAGACACGCTCGATTGAGTACGTAGCGGGTAAGCGGCCGGTAGTAATCAGACCGCACAGCGTCATCAAGTGGAACGACGACGGACACGGACCCCTCGGCCTCCCCCACGAAGAGCGCGGGGTCGTCCGTGTCGGCCAGCCCAATGGCCTCGAACCCCAGCTGACCTGCTCCGCAGACCCAGCCGTGGTCCCCGACGACCAGCTCGGGAAGCGGCCCGCCGGCCTCGGCCGCAACGGCCAGCGCGGTACGAACCGGCAGCGGTGAATGCGTGTGTGCGCCGGTCGCACAACCGGGGCGAGTCGCGCCGGGTTCCCGCACCAGCGCGACTCCTTGTACGTAGTCAAGGTTGTACGTGCGTAGACCGAACCGGGTCGTTATGTCGACACAGTGACCATGCGCCGGTGTGAGGACGGTACATCCCGCCGCCGACAGCGCGTCCGCCAAGGCGGCGTAGAAGCCGAGCAGCCGGTGCGGGTGTCCGGTGCCGAGGAGTACAGGGGCGCTGCGCTGGGCGGCTGCGGCCAGACGGTCCGCGAAGGCATCCAGAGCGGTCAGGGTCCGCTCCGGATCGATAACGTCATGGCCGGAAACATGCCGTGGATCGGCCGAAACCCCGCACTTGTCCGCCATCAACTCGATCAGATCCCGCTGGGCCCATGTCCATTCGGGATCGAGCCCGATCAGCATGCGGGGGTCGCCGGCAGCGAACAGCCGATAGCTGCGCAGGCTCTCCTCCCGGGAGGTGGCCACGGGCCCGGCGAGACGGGCGGCCAGGAGATGGGCCCGCAGGGCTCCGGTGCTCAACACACATCGATGGTGGCGGACGGGCCCGGCCAGGGGCATGCGAACGCGTAAACACCGCACAGTTGGCGTAACGGCTCTCGTGACACTGGTGACAGAACAGGGACACAACAGCCCACAACCGTGGAAGCGGCTCCCTGGTCTCACTCTGCGTGGACGGCAACGACCAACCGTCCGCACCTCATTGGCCAACACGTCACCAGGGGGAACACCATGAACCTGTCCCGTCGCGCCACGACCGCCGCCGCACTCACCGTGCTGGCGCTCGGCGGCACGGTCGCCGCCACCGCTCCGGCCTCGGCGGCCACCACCAAGGCGGCAGCCGCCTCGTACAACGGTGCCTGCGGCACCGGCTACAAGGTCATCGACTCCACCCCGGTCGGCAACTCCGGCAAGGTGTTCCTGACCTGGAACGAGTCGACCGGCAAGAACTGCGCCGTGACCATCCGCAACACCACGGGCGCCAAGATCCACATGGAGGTGACCCTCAGGGCCATCAACAGCGGCGAGCGGGCCACCGTGGACTCCGGCCAGTACACGAGCTACGCCGGCCCCGTCTACATCAACGGCCGTGGCTACTGCGTCGCATGGGGCGGGGCCATCGGCACCGCCTCGGCCGGCGACTCGGGCCACTGCAGCTGACACGACACCGGGGGCGGGCCTCTGAGCCCGCCCCCTAACCCCTACGCCAGCAACCCCCGCAGCGGAAACGCAGCCCGCCGGGTAGCCAGCACAGCCTGATCCAACCGGTCCGCAGGGTCGTACCCCGCCTCCCAGGAGGGGTACGACACCGGCCACCGCCCATCCGTCATCCGCGCCGGCGCCAACTGCCGCGTCCGCGCGAACACTTCCTGCCGCCACCCCTCCGGGATCACGGCCTCCGGCGCGATCTCCCGCCCCGCCGCGATCCCCACGAGATGCGTCCACGACCGCGGCACGACCTCGACCACCGCGTAACCACCACCACCCAGCGCGACCCACTTCCCGCCGGCGTACTCGTGCGCCAGCTCATGGCAGGCGACCTGCACGGCCCGCTGCGCATCCAGCGACACCGCCAGATGCGCCAGCGGATCCTCGAAGTGCGTGTCGGCCCCGTGCTGCGTCACCAGCACCTGCGGCCGGAAATCGGCGATCAGTTCCGGTACGACGGCGTGGAAGGCCCGCAGCCACCCGGCATCCCCGGTCCCGGCCGGCAGCGCCACATTGACGGCCGAGCCCTCAGCCGAGTCGGCCCCCGTCTCCTCCGGCCACCCGGTCTGCGGAAACAACGTCCGGGGATGCTCGTGCAGCGAGATCGTCAGCACCCGCGGGTCCTCCCAGAAGGCCGCCTGCACACCGTCCCCGTGATGCACGTCCACATCGACGTAAGCGACCCGCTCGGCGCCCAGCTCCAGCAGCCGGGCGATCGCCAGCGCCGCGTCGTTGTAGATGCAGAACCCCGAGGCACTCCCCGGCATCGCATGATGCAGCCCGCCCGCGAAGTTCACCGCGTGCAGCGCATCGCCGCGCCACACCGCCTCGGCGGCCCCCACCGACTGCCCCGCGATCAGCGCCGACACCTCGTGCATCCCGGCGAAGGCGGGATCGTCCATCGTGCCCAGCCCGTACGCCCCGTCCGCCGCCTCCGGATCCGCCGAAGCCGCCTTCACCGCCTCGACGTAGTCCTCGCGGTGGACGAGCCGCAGCGTCGACTCCCCGGCGGGCTTCGCCGCCACCACCCCGACCTCCTTGTCGAGCCCGAAGGCATCGACAAGACGCCTGGTCAGGGCGAGCCGGACCGGATCCATCGGGTGGTCCGGACCGAAGTCATAGCCCGTTACTGCCTCGTCCCACATCAGCTGTGCGCGGCCGCTCATGCCCGCCACCGTATCGGTCCGGTTGAGGAGCGAACGACCTGGCGTAGACCACGGTCACCAGCACCAACACCATCGGGACGGCCATGGCCTCCCGGTAGCTCCACGCATCCCCCAGCGCGCCGACCAGCGGCGAGCCGATCAGAAAGCCGACGTAGTTGAACACATTCAGCCGCGCGACGGCCGCATCGGACGCATGCGGGAACAACCGCCCGGCCGCCGCAAAGGTCTGCGGCACCAGCACACACAGCCCCAGCCCCAGCAGCGTGAACCCGAGCATCCCCACCCACGCCCCCTGCGCGAGGGCCACCACCGCGAACCCCAGCGCCGCCACCAGCGCCCCCAGCCGTACGACCGCCACCGCCCCGAACCGCCGTACGCCCAGGTCCCCGAGCGACCGCCCCAGCAACGTGGTCACCATGTACACGTTGTACGGCACGGTCGACAGCTGCTCCGAACTCCCGAGCACGTCCTTGAGGTACTTGGCACTCCAGTTGGAGACGGTCGAGTCCCCGATGTACGCGAAGGTCATCACCAGACACAGCGGCAGCAGCAGCTTGAAGACGACGGACTGCCCCTGGGCCTGGCCCTCCCCGTCCTCCGATACGTCGACGGAGGCACCCGAGTCGACATACCACCGGCTCCCGACCAGCGTGGCCGGCAACAGCACCGCGACGACCGGCAGATACGACACCCACAGCGCCAGATGCCAGTGCGCCCCCACCCAGGCCAGCGAGGCCCCCACGATCCCGCCCAGGCTGAACGCCGCATGGAAGCTGAGCATGATGCTGCGCCCGTACGCCCGCTGCAGGCTCACCCCGAGCATGTTCATCGAGGCGTCGAGCCCGCCCACCGCCAGCCCGAAGGCCCCCAGCGCGATCCCCAGCTCGGCAAGGTGCTCCCCGGACCCGACGCCGAGGAGCGCCAGGAGCACCACGGGCTGCAGGCACCGCAGCAGCAGGCCGGGCCGTATCCGCTTCACCAACTGCTCGGTCGTCACACTTCCGACGCCGGCCAGGATCGGCACGGCGGCCAGGAAGGCGGGCAGCAGCGCGTCGGAGACCCCGTACCGGTCCTGAATGGCCGGGATACGCGTCACCAGAAGGGCGAAGGTGGCGCCCTGGGCAAGGAAGCTGAACGCCAAGGAGGCCCTACCGCGCCGCAGCACATCTGTCATGGCGGCGAGCGTAGGGCCCCGGGCTACCTGTGGGTAGATCAAGCCAAAGATGAATTTCCCTCAGCTTTACTTTCTCTGTCAGGCGGCGACAGCGACGGCCTTGCGTGCAGCCGCTTCTTCGGCCTCCGCCTCGGTGCGGAGCATCTCCTCCATCGGCCCGGCGGCCAGCCCACCGCTGACGAGGAAGGTCAGCACCATCACACCGGCCAGCACGACGCCTCCGAGCCAGACCATGGTCTCCACGGGCACGGTGTACGCCCCCACGACCCGCGCCACGCACTCGGTGAGCAGGGCCACGCCCCAGATCACGGAGAACGTCCGCTCCTTGCGCAGGAAGTCGGCCGAGGCGGCCGCCCGCCCCGAGGCCAGTCGCTGCCACGCGGCCTCCTTCTTGGGGTCGCCCTTCACCAGGAAGGGCTTCATCCCGGCAGTCATCATCGGCCTGCCGAGAGCCACCGAGACCAGGATGCCGATACCCACGGTGCTGCTGACCGCACTGTCCTTGGCGAGCATCAGCCGCGGGTCGCCGGAGACGAAGCTCAGCAGCAGGGAGACCACGTTGACTACGAGGATCAGCCCCGCCAGCCCGTTCGTCCTGCGCTCCTTCACCACGCTCCAGACGGTCCGTACCGCGGGGACGACGCTGCTCCAGGCGAGCGCCGCGAAGGTGCTCATCCCGAAGGCGTCCTTGAACAGGTAGTACGAACCGAGCGGGACCGCCACATCCACGATCAGCGGGCGGAGGTTGTCGAGCGCGCTGGGAGTCTGGTTGCTGCTCTGGCCCTGGGACACCGTGTTCGTCGTCATGCCCTCAGCTTCCCGTCCGGCACCCGGTCGCCAGTAGAAACGATCGTCCGGAGCTCGGCATGACAAATGTCAGCCGCCCACCGGTGCCGACGTCATACGAGCAGGTCAGCCAACTCGCCGAGATCACTGAAGAGTTGCGTGGCCCCGACGAGCCGATCGGCCGGCGTCATGGCGGTGAACCCGTACACGTCCATCCCGGCCGCGACGGCCGCCTGCACCCCCAGCGGACTGTCCTCGACGACCACACAACGCTCCGGCGCGACCCCCATCCGCTCGGCGGCGTGGAGGAACAGGTCCGGCGCCGGCTTCCCCCGCCCCACATCCTGGGAACTGAAGATCCGCCCGTCATCGAACCACTGGTCCAGCCCGGTCTTCCGATGCCCCACCCGAATCCGCTCATGGCTCCCGGAGGACGCGACACAGTACGGCACCCCGCCGGCGGCCAGCTTCTCCACGACCCCGACGGCCCTGGCAACCGGCTCCAACTCCCGTTCGAACGCCTCAAACACCCGCGCATGGAAGATGTCGTCGAAGTCCTCCGGAAGCCGCTGCCCGGTCCGCTCCTCGATCAGGTCATGGATCCGGTGCATGGCAGAGCCCATGTAGTCGCGAAGGGAGTCCTCGTAGGAGGTCGGGTGCCCCAGCTCGGTGAGGTAGGCGGCCAGAAGCCGGTTGGAGATGGGTTCGCTGTCGACGAGAACACCGTCGTTGTCGAAGATCACAAGGTCATAGCGCATAACTTGAGCCTAAACGCAGAAAACCCCCGTACCGAATAAACGGTACGGGGGTTTCCTCAACAATTGTTCGGCGGCGTCCTACTCTCCCACAGGGTCCCCCCTGCAG